>NZ_JAEQCI010000066.1:0-36520 GCF_020738565.1 Microcoleus sp. PH2017_12_PCY_D_A
TCAAGCCTATGGATTTGTTAATTTCGACAATTTTCGAGATCGACTATTAGCTTGCTTTTCTAATTAGCTTTTCTTATCACCGCAAACCCAGAAGACCCACAAAAATTAAGGTTGAGCAGTATTCTAAAACCGAGAATAAAAGATGGTTGTATTGCGAGTATGACGAGGAAGATACGGCTTTAGTGTTTAATTCCTTCCAGGTTGAAGTTCCTCTATCTGATGTTTACGAACAAGTGAATTTTGAAGAAGTTGAGCAAGATAGTCAAAATGAGGTGTGAGGGCGATCGTACTTTTCAAACGAAGGGCGATCGCTACGACAAGAGTGTTAAACTGAATGTAGCGATCGGATCGAACAAGGAAAAAATAGCCGTGATGCCTATCCAATAAAAAAATGTTGCTCAAATGAATAAATAATTAATGTATCCGCTCAATAATCCGGGGTAAATCGCTCAACGATGCACCTCAAATGACGCAAAATGGTTCCTGAGTGGGTAGTCCGCCCCGAATTATTGAGCGGATACTAATTAATCTATAATTGAAAAGACATGACTCAAAATAATTTACTGTCTCGCATTTCAATCGACTCGAATATCTGCTTTGGCAAACCCTGTATTCGCGGCCATCGCATCTGGGTTTCTCTGATTCTTGACTTTCTTGCTAGTGGCATGACTTTGGAAGAATTGCTTGAGGAATATCCGGGAATTGAACGAGAAGACGTTTTGGCTTGTATTGCTTATGGGGCTGAGTTGGCAAGAGATTGTTATGTCGAAATTCCTGTGGGTGAAAAAAAGGTAGTTTTAAAGTGAAGTTAAAACTTGATGAAAATTTAGGCAGCATCCGCGTTGTTTCGATGTTACGTTTGGCTGGCCACGATGTTGCGACTGTACGAGAACAAAATTTGAGCTCAACACCGGATGAATTATTAATTGATATCTGTCGGAGAGAAGGTAGATGTTTGGTGACTTTGGATAGGGGGTTTGGCAATCGCCTCCGCTACAATCCTTCTGATTATTGTGGGATTGTGTTACTGCGTCTGCCTTCTCAAGCGAAACCGCAAGATTTACAAGCGGGAATAGAAATATTAATTCGCGGATTGGATGCCGCAGAAGTTGTAGGTAAATTGTGGATTATCCGAGGGGAAAAGCTTTTGGAGTATCAAGCAATATCAGAAGATGAATCTGACTAAAAAGTTATCACAGATACCGAACTGGTGCGTTGCGATCGACAATCTTGAAATAGTGATCGACTAATTTTCTTGTAGCAATATCGATCGGAGCAAGGTTGGCTCATCTGATATTATAGCAAATGGGGAAGCGATCGCACTGTCTCTAATTATCGCGATTTAAGCCGATCGCACGCTTGCTGGAAAAGGGATCTCGCTCTGACCTTATGTTAAACTGAATCTAGCGGTCGTGTTAAGCAAGGAAAAAATAGCAGTGACACCTATCCAAGAAAAACTTGTTGAAAAACTGAAAAACTTCTCGGAAATTGAACTGCAAGAAATCCTCAACTTTGCAGATTTCCTGTTATGGCAGCGGAGAAACCAGGAAGTAGTTTCGCCTCCCGATGAAACTGGCAACAGCGAACCGGCTAATACGGATGAAGAGTGCGAGGTTCATTATGTTGGTGGAGTCTTAGTAGTCAAAGCATCATCAATAAAAAATCAAGAACTGATTAATTGGGATACCATTATTCCCGATATGCGCGAAGAAAGAATCGGGAAGTTTATCTAAAAATGAACGTTTTATTTGATACATCCGTTGACTTGTAGGGGCGGGTTCACCAACCATCTCTGACAAAATACTAATAATCTCAAAAACCCGCCCCATCCCCATGCTAAATACTAAAAAACAATGGGTGTGTCGCGATTGACAATCTGGAAACTCAATCGCAAATCTCATATATCTGGACTATGCCAGATCAGATTTATCGTTGGGTGGGGGCGGGTTTTTGAGATTGTTTGTTTGTGGCGCAGATGGTTGGTGAACCCGCCCCTACAACATCTAAAAATATTACAGATACCGTAGGGTGCGTCGCTATCTAAAATCTCCGAACTAAATCGAAAATCTCATAGCGACGCACCATACCATATCAACCGCAATCCCATTCATAAACAACATCGCTAAAATCTAATTTTTGTAGTGCTGATTCTTTGACAAAAAAGTTCCCTACGCCACCATCGCCCCACATAATATCTATTGCATCATTTCCATCGGAATCCATTTGAAATAAAAGAATATACGGATCGCTTTCGCAATCGAGTCTAGGATCGTTTGATTGAAAAGAACCATGATAGCCACCAATTTTATGACCGTGAGGAACACATAGATTTATATAATTGTCCCGCACTTCATCGTCTTCTCTAAATAATTTATAAAAATCTTCTCCTAAAAACTTTGTAAATCCATCATCGTAATGGGTAATTGGCGCATATTTTTTAGTAAATTGCAAACGGCAACTTCCCCAAATAGGCACGTATTCAAATTTGGGCAAAAAATCATAATTAGTGATGATATTCTCAACGTTGAAATCTGGTTCAGGAAAATATAAAATTTTAAAAATATCTTCGTCATAGTCGAAAGATAAGCCATATAGTTCATCGTCAGGAAGATAAAACTGCAAGATTCCTCGATCGGGAAAATCTTCAAGATGCGGTACTTCGGAAAAGTTGATTTGGGCAAGCAAAAACAAGTAATCGCCATGAGGAGTTTTAGGATAGTCGAATCCTTTAGGTAAATAGGGCAATCCGCCAAATTTACTTTGCCACCAGTTCGCAGGTTCGTTGTTTTCAATTGTAATTTCAATATAGGGTTTGATAGTTGATTCGATTCGAGCGCGATATTTTTCTAGTTTGGGAGATAGCGGAACTTCAAGTTTGTAGTTCATAAACCGATCGCAACTTACTTGATATACAAAAAAATTAGTCAGGTGGGCAAAAGCCCACCCTACAACTAACTACGCGCCGACAGCTTCCTTGGCCGCGTACAACACCTCAGCATTAATTAGAGCAATTCCCCGATCGCGCGCGAACTTCTCAGTATTCCGCTTCACCTTACCCCGCACAAAACCGGGGATCTTATTCAACTCAGCTTGTCCGTCCTTCGTCCAATTCATATCAGAATCAGCCGAAATACCCTTGGTAATCACTTCCTTAGTATCGTGGCCGCCGAAGATTTCTAACAAGTGATCTTCCATGCCCAAAGTAAAGGAATTGTACACCAAATCTACGCACTGATTCGTGCCTTCATAACCCAAAAATGGCTTGTAGCCGATCGGGAAATTTTGCACGTGAATCGGCGCAGCAATCACACCGCACGGAATATCAAGCCTTTTACCCACGTGGCGTTCCATCTGCGTGCCGAAAATCGCCGAAGGTTCGGCTTTGGCGATCGCATCCCCGATCGCCCCGTGATCCTCCGTCACCAGCACTTCATCACAATACCCTTTTACCTCTTCCCGGAACCAATCAGCATCGTGTTTGCAGTACGTACCAGCCCACACAACGTGGATTCCCATCTCGCGAGCCAAAATCTTCGTCATCGCCGCCGCGTGGGTATTATCGCCAAATACGACGGCTTTTTTGCCGGTTAAGTTTTGGCAGTCGATCGACCTTGAGAACCAAGCAGCCTGAGACACAAACCGCGTTTGTTGGTCAATAAACTCTTCATAATTAACATCCGCACCTTGAGCATTCAGAACTTCCTGAATCTTCCGAATGCAGCGCGCAGTTTCCACCACACCCATCGGCGTAATATCCACCATCGGCGTGCCGAATTCTTTTTGCAAATACTCCCCGGCTGCCATCCCCAATTCCCGATAAGGAACAAGGTTAAACCAAGCGCGCGGCAGTCTTTTCAAGTTATGAACCGAAGCACCTTCGGGAATAACTTCGTTGACTTCAATTCCCAAATCTGCCATCAAACGCTTCAACTCGGTGCAGTCGTGCTGGTTGTGGAAACCCAGCGTAGACATACCGATAATATTCACCGATGGTTTTTCGCTTTTACCTTCCAAATCGCCTTTTTTGCGAGCTTTGTTAATGTAAAGTTGCACGATTTGATCTAAAGTGCGATCGGCAGCTTGGAGTTCGTTAAACCGATAATGGTTGACATCCGCCAGCATCACATCGCCTTTGGCATCCAATTGAGCTCGGTTAACAAAGTTTTCCAAGTCTTCTTGCAGAATGCTAGAGGTGCAAGTCGGGGTAAGTACAATTAAATCTGGCTGCTCTTCTCTGTCTTTGCGGGTGATATTGTCCACCACCCGTTCCTGCGAGCCCCGCGCCAGTACGTGTCTGTCAACCACGCTGGTAGTTACCGGAGTGAAGTCCCGTTCCCTCTCCAGCATCGATCGCATCACGTTAAAATAGTCGTCTCCAATCGGTGCGTGCATGATCGCGTGGACGTTTTTGAAGGAAGTCGCAACGCGCAGAGTGCCGATGTGGGCTGGGCCTGCGTACATCCAATAAGCCAATTTCATAGGTATTTTCCCTTATGCTGGTTGAGAATTGCCCGATCGGGCGATTACTGCTAAATTTTAAGGTTGTTTGAGATTTTCTCACCGGATGAATCCTTTAGAAATAGTAACTTTCTGAAGATTTACAGATGGAAAAAATCCTCAAACGCTTTTGCTGGTTGGGATTTGACTCGCCATTCCCACAACTTTACCTTTGTTTTATGGCAATAATTCTTAATTTATTGTCAAGTTTCGTTAAGAAGCTGACACATCTTATCAAAGTAGGGTGCTTGTGGCGAACCTTACTCAATAAGTTGTTCTGCATTTAAATTGCATATCAAAAAAAATCAGACTATTGTGGGGTGGGCGTCCCGCCCGCCCTGAATATACAATTTAAACGTGCGACAGCAAACACAGATAAAGGCAGATAATTTTAGGAATTGAAAGCTTGGGAGTCCAAGAGGTCTAATTTCGTTAAGCAACCGACATATCTGATCGAAGTAGGTGGCGCAGTACGCACTTTACACATAAAAAATACGTTAATTGACTTTTTTGCCAATATTGAATCCACTATTAATTAATTCACTATTTCCCCGGCACCGAAACTTGCAAAGGGCGGGAGATCTTGACGCCAAACAAATCCTTTACAAATCCCATGAAACTATCCAAAATAGACTTGAGCAATGTCTTAGCAGTCGGTCACTCTAACGGCCAGTTAGGACTGTTGATCGATCGCGGGGAAAGCCTCTAATTTATCGAAATTGCCGCACCAGAAGCTGCAATGCACGGCCTGCAAATGGTTGATTTCATCGCCAATACAGATTCTACCGAACTCAGTGCGGGTATTGAATTAACAGAAATTGCTCCTGGCGGCGAACCCATTGCTATGATGCCGGTTGATTCGGCAATGGCTAGGGCGATCGGATACAATCAAGAGGCTCAAGTTTTGCAAATAGAATTTAGCAGCGGGTCAGTCTATCAATACAGCGATGTAGAACCGGAAATTTGGGAATCTCTGCAAGATGCTGATTCTACAGGCCGATTTTTTAACTCCGAGATCAAAGGTGCTTATTGGAGCCGGCGCCTAGATGACCCAATAGATGCAGACGGTAATTGAAACCAGGTCTACAAAAACTTTCGTCCCCGCAACGCCAGAGTAAAGAAAACAACCTAATTTTAAACGCCCATTCTTCAACCCGCTCCCGGCGGGTTTTGTCTGACAAGACCTGGTTTCAACCGCTCGGGATCTAAACGCTGAGATTGTTTTTTTGTTTAGGGGCGATCGATCGCCGCACCAAATCATTAGACAAGATTGCAAAAATAACTAGGACGGGCCAAGAGGGCCCATCCCACAAAAATCTTTTTTTCTTGTGGGATGGGCCCTCTTGGCCCGTCCGAAAATTTGATTAAAAGGACTTTTGCAAGAGGTCTATTGCACAAATCCTGTATTTGTGCTTTTGTTGACCTAACTGCTGAGGTGACGAAAGCCCCAGGCCCATGCAAGTCAGCAGCAGCTCTTTGCTGGATAGGGTATGTCTTCCCACACATCCCAAAACATAGCTCTTGAGTGATAATGAAGAATAACATAGGATTTACGGAAAAAACCCGGTTCACAGGAAAAAATCTTGAGTTTCTCAACAACTACCAACAAAGAAACCGGGTTTCTAGCCCGCCGCGCGTCCAGGACTGTAATATTGACCAACAAGCACACCTAACTTGAGAGAACCAACTATGATGGCAATTCCCGGCGTTGCAGTTCTCGCTCTCATTTATGAAAGCAGCACTTCCCTGGTTTACCGCGGCCGCAACGAGCAAGACAATCAACCTGTTATTATCAAAATTCTCAAAGAAGACTATCCGACTCCCGAAGAACTCAATAGATACAAACGCGAATATGACATTACTGCCAACTTAAACCAGCTCGACGGAGTTGTTAAAGTGCACAAATTGCAGCAGGTTAGAAATAGTCTGGCAATGATTTTAGAAGATTTTGGTGGCGAATCTTTAAAAATATTTATGGCTACCCAAAAATTTACCTATTTAGGATTTTTGACTACCGCCATCAAAGTTGCTGAAACTTTGGGAGAAATTCACGCAAAAAATGTAATTCATAAAGATATTAACCCCTCTAATATAGTTTTTAACCCCGCGACTGGACAAGTTAGACTCATAGACTTTAGCATCTCAACTGCCTCAAATCCGGAAAACCTTGCAAATAAAAATCCCAACTTTTTAGAAGGCACTTTAGCCTATATGTCGCCGGAACAAACCGGCAGAATGAACCGGGTAATTGATTACCGCACAGACTTTTATTCCCTCGGCGTCACCTTCTATGAAATCCTGGCAGGACAGCTCCCTTTTACCACTACCGATCCCATGGAGTTAGTTCACTGTCACATCGCCAAACAGCCAGCACCTCTCGCTGAAATTGCACCGGAAATTCCTCAAGCTATTTCAGACATTGTGATGAAATTGCTAGCAAAAGCGGCGGAGGATCGCTATCAAAGCGCTTGGGGACTGAAAGCGGATTTGGAATCCTGTCTGTTTCAGTTGCAAACATCGGGGGTGATTTCCGAGTTTGCTCTCGGCAGCCAAGATATTTCCGACAAATTTCAAATCCCTCAAAAACTTTACGGCAGACAGCGAGAAGTTGAAACTCTTTTAGCGGCATTTGAACGGGTAGCAGCAACAACTAATCGAGCCTACCGTATCGAACAGTCCCAAATTTCTGTCATCAAGAAAGAGAGCAAATTACCCAAAGAAAGTTCTCTGTCAGTGCTCGCCAGAGGACAGCATAAATCCCGGAGCGAGATGATGCTAATTGCTGGTTATTCCGGCATTGGCAAATCGGCAATGGTAAAGATTTTAGACAAACCGATTACCCGCAGGCGCGGCTATTTTATTTGGGGAAAATTTGACCAGTACAAGCGGACTATTCCTTACTCAGCAGTTGTTAGCGCCTTTTCGGAATTGGTGCGGCAACTCTTAACCGAAAGCGAAGCTCAATTGGCAGTTTGGCGCGAAAAACTCCGTACTGCTTTCGGGCAAAACGGGCAAATTATTATTGATGTAATTCCCGAAGTTGAACTCATTGTCGGCGCTCAGTCTCCTGTAGCTGAATTGGGCCCGACGGAATCTCTCAACCGCTTTAATTTAGTCTTTCAAAATTTCATTCGCGTATTTTGCCAGCCCGAACATCCGCTGGTGATTTTTCTCGACGATTTGCAGTGGGCAGATTCTGCGACACTCAAATTGATTGAGTTGATGATGACAGATGAAGCTACACAATATCTGTTTTTAATTGGTGCTTATCGCGATAATGAAGTCAGTCCCACTCATCCTTTAATGATGACTGTGGAGACGCTGCGGAATCAGGAAGCTATCATTAATGAAATTGCTTTGTCGCCGCTGGGGGTGGACAACATCACTCATTTGATTGCCGAGACTTTGCACAGCGATCGCAAATCGGTCAAACCCTTAGCTGAACTGGTTGTCAGCAAAACAGACGGCAATCCTTTTTTTGTTAATCAATTCCTACAAACATTGTATCAGGAAAACCTGCTAGTTTTTCACCCGCCGCAGTCGGGAAGCAAGGGCGGCTGGCATTGGGATATGACTCAAATTGAGCAGTGCGCTATCACTGATAATGTAGTAGATTTGATGGTGCAGAAGTTGAGAAAACTGCCGAGTTCTACGCAGCAGGTTTTGCGTTTAGTGGCTTGTTTGGGCAACGAATTTGACTTGAATACTCTTTCTTTAATTAATGAGAAAGAAGCTTCGGAAACTTTTTCTCACCTGCTGCCGGCGATTAAGTCGGGACTGATTCTGCCAACTTCGGAATTGGAAAGCAAGTCCTTAGATTACGTGCTGTTTCCGCTGTTAATTCTCAATTATAAATTTTTGCACGATCGCGTCCAACAAGCAGCTTATGCCCTGATTGACGACTCGCAAAAAAAAGACGTTCACCTGAAAATCGGCAGGCAAATCCTCGAAAACACTCCGGCTGAGTATCGCGCTGACAGAATTTTTGAATTAGTCGATCACTTGAATGTAGCGCGATCGCTAATTCGAGACGAGCGAGAACTAATCGAACTGGCAACCCTGAATTTAGACGCCGCCCGCAGAGCCAAAGATGCCACTGCTTATGTTGCTGCTTTGCAGTATTTAACCGCAGGTATGGACGGTTTAACCGCCGATATCTGGGATTTTCACTACGACTTGGCCTTTGCTCTGCACATGGAGCGGGCTAACGTTGAGTATCTCAACGGCTATTTCGAGCATTCAGAAGAATTTATCAACATCACGTTGCAAAAAGCGCGATCGGCCTTAGAAAAAGTAGAAATTTACAACCTGCTGATCGTGCAGTACACCCTCCGAGCGAAGTACGAGGAAGCCGTTAAAGCCGGAATCAAAGCTTTAAACCTGCTGGGAATTGACTTGCCGCTAGACGGACTGCAAACAGTCATCTCCGAAGAATTTGCAGCAGCCACAAACTTTTTAGCTGGTAGAGAAATAGCTTCCCTGATTGACGCCCCGGAAATGACTGTCCCCGACAAAAAAGTGGCAGTCAAATTAATCACAAACTTGCTGACATCGGCTTACCTCAACAATCCCGACTTGTGGAAAGTCAGCGTTTTAAAAGGAGTCAATCTTTCTCTCACCTACGGTTTAGTACCCGAAGCCTCTCTTTGCTACGCCGGCTACGGTATGTTCTTAAACGCTGTTTCGGGAGATTACAAAGCCGCGTATCAATTTGCCATGCTGTCGCTAAATTTGAGCGAAAAATCGGGCAATATCGGCTTGAAGTGCAGAGCTTGTTCGTCGCTGGTAAGTATTTTTCATTACTGGTTCAATCATATTAAAGAAGCACACGCGATCAGCAATGAAGGATATCAAGCAGCTTTAGAATCAGGAGATTTAGAATATGCGGGTTATATCCTGTCGAACCGCATAGCCAATTACTTTTTTCAAGGCAAAGAAATATCGCAAATTCTGGCAGACACCAGCAGGTATTTGCAGTTCAGCCAAAAAACCAAAAATCAGCTCGTAACCGATACATTATTAGGAGTAGAGTTAATCCTCCGCAACTTGAGCCAACTCACTGTTGAAAAATTTGTATTTGAAAGCGACGATATGAGCGAAGCTGAATACGTACAAAACTGTCAAGCTCATCAAAATTTGTACTCGCTTTGCCTTTACCAGATTCGCAAATGCCAGGTAATGTACTGGTATGGCAACTTCAATGAAGCACTACAACTAGCATTGGAAGTAGAAAAGCAACTATCTTTTATTACCGGAGCGATACCCGCTACCGAGTGGAATTTTTTCTTTTCTCTAGTTTTAGCTGCCGTTTTTCCCAATGTTTCAAAAAGCAAGCAAAAACAATATCTGGAAAAGTTAGAAGCCAATCAAAAACAGATGAAAATCTGGGCTGATAACTGTCGTGAAAACTTTCTGCACAAGTATCTTTTAGTACAAGCAGAAATAGCCAGAATTACCAAGAAAGATTCAGAAGCTGTAGAGCTTTACGATTTCTCGATAAATTTAGCTCAAGACAGTGAGTTTGTCCAAAATGAAGCCCTCGCTAACGAACTAGCCGCCAAGTTTTGGTTGAGTAAAGGCAAATATCAATATGCCAAAATCCACTTGCGCGAAGCTCACTCGTGCTACTTGCGCTGGGGTGCAATCCGCAAAGTTGAAGATTTAGAACAGAAGTATCCGCAGTTGCGGGAAATGACGCCGCTCAACGGCAGTTTTCACAACAATCAAACTACAACAACTATTCATACTTCTACTGGCAGCGATGCGAGAGTGCTGGATTTAGCAACTGTAATGAAAGCATCTCTGGCAATTTCCAGCGAAATTGTCCTTGACAAGCTGCTGGCTTCTTTGATGAGGATCTCGCTGGAAAACGCGGGGGCACAATCCGGTTTTTTAATTTTGGTTAGAGATGGAAAGCTGTTGATTTCAGCGAAAGCGTCAGTAGTTGCTGAAGATGTAGCGGTGCTGCAATTTACGCCTGTGGAAGAATGTCAGGATTTGCCTGTGACTGTGATTAATTATGTGGAAAGGACTCGCTCGGACTTGGTGTTGAGCAATGCTGTGGCTGAAGGGCGATTTACTGCCGATCCTTATATCGCCAAACACCAGCTCAAATCTCTTTTGTGTACGCCGATTGTCAATCAAGGCAAACTAATTGGGATTCTTTATTTAGAAAACAATTTAACGCTGGGGGCTTTTACGGCGCACAGATTGGAGGTTTTAAGGCTGCTTTCTTCGCAAGTTGCTATTTCTTTGGAAAATGCTCTGCTTTACAATTCGGTGGAGCAGAAAGTGCAAGAGCGGACGCATGAGTTAAATGACAAAAATGAACGTTTAGAACAAACTTTGCGGGAGCTGAAACTAACTCAAGCTCAATTAATTCAAACAGAAAAAATGTCGAGTTTGGGGCAAATGGTGGCTGGTGTAGCTCACGAAATTAATAACCCTGTAAGTTTTATCTACGGGAATCTCAATCCCGCTAGCGATTACGTAAAAGACTTGCTGAAGTTGATTGAGCTTTACCAGCAGCACTATCCCGAACCTGCTGATGAAATTATAGAGGAAATAGAAACAATTGAACTGGAATTTTTGAGCGAAGATTTGCAAAAGCTGCTGGATTCTATGAAAGTCGGAGCCGAAAGAATCCGAGATATTGTGTTGAGTTTGCGGAATTTCTCGCGCCTCGATGAGGCGCAAATGAAGTCGGTTAATATCCATGAAGGCATAGACAGTACGGTGATGTTGCTGCAACCGCGCCTGAGAAAAGAGGGCGGCCGTTTGGGAATTGAGGTGATTAAAAATTACAGCAAGCTACCGTTAATTACTTGTTATGCGTCGCAGTTGAATCAGGTATTTATGAATATTTTGACAAATGCGATCGATGCTTTGGAATTGGCTAGAGATTGCCCGCAAAACTCTCAGAAACAGCCTGCTATTACAATTTCTACGGAGGTGACTGACAGGAATTCTGCGATAATTAGAATTGCGGACAGCGGCCCGGGGATGAGCACTGAGGTGCTGCACAAGATATTCGATCCGTTTTTTACAACTAAGCCGGTGGGTTCGGGAACTGGTTTGGGATTATCGATTTCGCACTCGATTGTTGTGAGTTCTCACGGCGGAAAGTTGAGTTGTGCTTCTGCACCTGGAGAGGGGACTGAGTTTATTATTGAAATTCCGATCGCCCCACGGCAGGTTTTGTAAGGAAGAAAGGAGGAATATTGGGTGAATATTGGGTAGATTTCCGTCGAATATTGGGTGAATATTGGGTGAATATTGGGTGAATTTCCGTTGGATATTGGGTGAATATTGAGTGAATTTCCGTTGGATATTGGGTGAATATTGGGTGAATTTCCGTTGGATATTGGGTGAATATTGGGTGAATATTGGGTGAATTTCCGTTGGATATTGGGTGAATATTGGGTGAATATTGGGTGAATTTCGGTTGGATACCCGGCGAAGGTCATTCGCGGCTACACAAACAATGTCCGGATGGTGCGCGGACTAAGAAAGAAAGAAAGAAAGGGCGAAGGTCATTCGTGGCTACACAAACAATGTCCGCGCAACGCGAGACTAAGAAAATTGTATTTGGCGGTACAAATCGCCGATCGCAATTTCGACATCCACTGATTCCAGTCGCAAAGCAGCGCCCAAACCGTACTCCGACAGCACCCACAGCCCTTGTTCGTTGCGCCGAAACAGTTCTACTCCGGGCTCTTCGACTTGCACTAAGACGTACTCTTGCAGCGTTGAAAATTGGCGGTATTTAGCAAATTTTGCGCCGCGATCCACAGCTTCGGTGGAAGGTGATAAAACTTCGACAATCAAGGAAGGAAATTGCACCAATTGCGGATCGTTATCGCGATCGTCGCAAGTTACGACAACATCAGGATAAAAATACTTTCGCCCTGGTTCCACTTGGACTTTTACATCGGCGATGTAAGGTTCGCAAGGGCGATCGACAAGGGCATCATCTAGTATCCTGAAGAAATTTCCTGAAATCCGATTGTGATTGCGGGTTCCGCCACTCATAGCGACGACTTCGCCATCCCAATACTCGTAGCGTTCTTCTTGGGTGGGTTCCCAAGTTAGATATTCTTCTGCGCTCATCGATAGGCGATCGGGTAAAGCAACCATAATGCGATGCAAACTAGATACCAGTTTTTTTGCTTATGCCATTTTATCACCTCAGCGCACAATTAATTGACTGAATAAACCGCTTTCTCCCGACCCTTCTTTTTCCAGCAGGCGAACTTCTAATTCAAACAAGCGGCGGTAGGTGAGGGAATCATTTGTGACTGGATGCTTCCTGGTTTCTTGTTTGCGGGATTCGTACAAAGCGATCGATTTGCCACAACCGGAGGAGATCGATCGCACTCGATCGCCCCGAAGGTCGAAATCTGCTTGTACTTCCGACTGCTTGCGGTTGATGGAGGCGATCGCAGTTATATCAACGATCGCCACTCGGAAGATTTCGAGCAAATCTAGGGTTGTCTTTTATTCAAGGCGATCGCGGTAATCTCACTCCGCGCTAACGGCCAAACCAGAAACCACAGGCGCGATCGCATTTAACCTCAAAACAGGATGTTCCCCTTCCACCTGACGGCAATTCCAGTCATTTCTAAACAACAAAACCGGCCTTCCCCAACTATCTTTCACCGTCACAGTATTAAATAACCGTCCAACTTTTGCCAGCGCATCCCAACCGCCATCAACCCAGCGAGCTACACTGTAAGGCAACATATCGATCGTAGTTTCGACATTATATTCCGACTGCATTCGGAACTGCACCACCTCAAATTGCAACTGTCCCACAGCCGCCAAAATCGGTTCGCGTTTCGACTCATCAACCGAATACATAATTTGCACGGCGCCCTCTTCCTGCAACTCAGAAACGCCTTTGCGGAACTGCTTAAACTTAGAAGGATTCGGATTTCTCAAAAAGGCAAAAAGTTCCGGCGAAAAACAGGGAATCCCTTCATATTCGAGTTTTTGGCCGGTGAAAATAGTATCGCCGATCGCAAAAACCCCCGGATTGTTCAAACCAATCACATCGCCCGGATACGCAACCTCGATCGACTCCCGATCCTGAGCAAATAACTTTTGAGGTCTTGACAAACGCACCGTTTTACCAGTCCGAGCGTGAGTCACGTTCATGTCCTTTTCAAACTTGCCGGTACAAACCCGAATAAATGCCACGCGATCGCGGTGTCTCGGGTCCATATTCGCTTGCAACTTAAACACAAACCCGGTAAAATCTTCGTAAGTTGGGGGAAGTTCCCCGGCGGTGCTGTTGCGGGCGATCGGCTTCATCGCGTAATCTAAAAACGCATCTAAAAACAGTTCGACCCCAAAATTGCTCATCGCGCTACCAAAGAAAACCGGAGTCATTTTCCCAGCCCGAACCAAATCTAAATCCAGTTCAGTTCCCAACTCATCCAGCAGTTCCAACTCTTCTTTGAGCTGATAGTAAAGGTCTTGTTCCAACAAATCCTCAATGCGCGGATCGCCCAATTCAATTACTGTATCAACAGCAGCGCGAGAACCGTGTTGACTCCGCTCGAACAAGTGAATTTTGCGTTTTCTGCGATCGAAAACACCTTTAAAGCGATCGCCCGTACCGATCGGCCAATTCACCGGATAAGTCTGCAATCCCAATTCCTTCTCAATTTCGTCCAACAAATCCAAAGGATCTCTGCTAGGGCGATCGAGCTTATTAAAGAAAGTAAAAATAGGCAAACGTCGCAACTTACAAACTTCAAATAACTTCCGAGTTTGGGGTTCCAAACCCTTAGCAGCATCCTCAAGCATCACCGCATTATCAGCAGCCGCCAGAGTACGATAAGTATCTTCGCTAAAATCTTGGTGTCCCGGAGTATCGAGCAGATTAATGTGATAATTTTGATATTCAAACTGCAAAACAGTAGAAGTAATCGAAATTCCCCGCTGCTGTTCCATCGCCATCCAGTCTGAGGTAGCGTGTCGCTGAGCCCGCCGCGCTTTCACAGAACCTGCTTCGTGAATTGCACCTCCGTAAAGCAGGAGTTTTTCTGTCAAAGTAGTTTTACCCGCGTCGGGGTGCGAGATAATCGCAAAGTTGCGCCGGTGTTCAACAGCAGTTAGCAGTTCAGTTTCGAGTTCTGTTGTCATCACAAAGTAAGTAGGGGAATCATCACCCGATCGCCATTATAGCCTGTGCTAGAGTGACTATTAAAGGTAAACTTATCACTAAAGTCAAGGAATCAAAGTAATATGTACGACTCCGATAAGCGGAAGCTGCTATCACTGGTGTGTCACGGGGCGATTTTTTTCAGCACGTTACTGTTCTCGATCGGAGCGCCGATCGCTGTATTGTTAGTATCAGATGACCCCGTTGTCAAAGAAAACGCCACAGAAGCCATCAATTTTCACTTGAATGTATGGGTGTACAGCGCTGTGATTGTGGCGTTAACTGTGGTGACTTTTGGGCTTGCCGGGTTTATCCTAGTGCCGCTAGGTTATCTCCTACATTGGGGACTGACAATCATGGCTATTATCCACGTGTTGCAAACTCCTAACGAACCTTACCGCTACCCTTTTATTTTCCGAATAGTTTAGACAGCAAATCGCGCTTCATTATCGATTTTAAACAACCCGGTTGTGTAAAAAGCCGGGTTTTTAATTGTTTGACAAGTCACCCAAAAATCCTGGTAGGGTGCGCAATGCGCACCGGTGCGCAATGCGCACCCTACCATAGAAATTGTGCACAATTAGCGATCGACCCAAACACAATTCCCAATTCCCAAGCTTTATCGCATTTCAGGAACTCTCACAGGATCTGTCGGCGGCATAACCGCCTCTTTAGCATTCAACTTTATATTCAACTCACGAATCCGGCGCGATAGCAAGCGAATAATATTAACAGCAATTCCCGGCGTTTCATCGATCGCATCATAAAGCTGCATTTGAGTCAGCATCAAACACTCCGATTGTTCCAGAGTAGAAATAGAAGCCGATCGAGGTTCCGCATCAAACAGCGACATTTCCCCGAAACAAGCCCCGGCTTTCAACTGTGCCAAATCCCGATCGCCTATATGCACCCGCACCGTACCCGATACCAAGATATAGAGCGATCGACCTTCTTGTCCTTCCGTAAAAATCCTATGCTTAGAAGGAAACGAAAGTTCATCCATTACCGATGCTAGACGCACAAGAAAATCATCTCGTAGTTCCTTAAAAATCGGAACTTCCCTGACAAACAATAGGCGTTCGACGCTAGTTAACATAATGCGATGGAGTGATTAATTTAAACTTTCAAAGGGAATTGGGCATTGGGAATTGGGCATTGGGAATTGGGCATTGGGCATTAGGTATTGGAGATAGTTTCTTTTTGTTCCTTCTTTCTTCTTCCTTCTTCCTTCTTCCTTCTTCCTTCTTCCTTCTTCCTTCTTCCCTCTTCCCTATTCCCTCTTCCTTCTTTACCTTTTTGGGCCACTCCCCAACTCAGCCATCATCTCTTCAACTTGAGCTGATACCAAATTATTGGGGTCATTTTGCAGCCTCGGCAACAATTCGAGCAAAGCCCGCGGTGAAGCTATTTTCAAATAGGCTAACACTGCTTCGCGGACAAAACCCGTCGGGTGTTGCAGGCAAACGAGAGTTTGTTGGGCGGTAAGGCTCCAGCGCGCTTCCCTCGCCAAATGAAAACAGCAGGCTAAAGTCCAATCCGAAAGGAAATGGCGCAATTCTAGCAAGCGGCGCAAACGATCGCTCGGGGATAGAGGTTTGTACACCATCAATTCCGAGAGATTGCTCAATTTCTCTCTTTCCGAGTGCTGATCCAACAAATTGATCAGCGATCGCTTCTTAGCGATATCCACAGTATTGTCGAGAATTTCCAATCCCCTCGCCACCAAAGAAGGTTGGCCAGAAGCGATGTTGAAAGCAGCAGCTTGTACGGTGTCCAGCGGATAAAGAAACTTCATCAGCAAAAAACACCGATCCTTAGCATCAGCTTCCAACCCCGCCAGAGCACGCTGCAACAATTGAGCCGTATCATTCTCGGGTGCTCCGGCGCTGTTGGTATCTCGATCGGAGAAATTGCTGTAGGTTGTTACCCCAGACAAATCCACCAGAGCCGCATAAATTTGACCGATAAACATCAACTCCTGTTCGATGAGAGTTTCCAAGCCACTGCGACCGATGCGGTCTAGAACCCCTTCTATCCCCGCCTCCGAGGGCATTTTCAACAGGATGCGGAGGATGTTGCGCCTGGTAGTTCCCCAAGCCGTCATCAAATTGCTGACCAAAATGTCGATCGCCTCCACAGTCCCAATTTGACCCAGAGCCGTCCAAGCTTGCAACCTGACCAAATCCGACTTGTGGATATCCTCAGCCAAATAGACGAGCAAAGGAATCGCATCATTGTGAAGTTTGACGATCGCCTGCAAAGCCGCTTCCCGAGTCGATTTGTAACCGAGTCCGCGCAGCAGCGAAGGATAATATTCTTCAGAATGAGTAGAAGAAATCACATCTAACAGAGCGCAGCGCACTCGCAGAGATTCATCTTGCAACAGATTGGGGATGTACAGCCGCAGTCCTTGCAAATAATCAGCCTCTCCCAGAGCCCGCGTACCCATCACCCGTTCCCGTTCCAGCTTGTGCGTCAGCATTTGGCGCAGCGTGTTAGTAGCCTCTGCCTTTTGCTGGCGATCGCCCCTTCTCATAATTAAAGCAGCAGCCGTACCCCGCACCACCGGATCGACAGTGGGCTGCAAGTAAGGCCGCAAGCTGTCAATATTCGGTTCAGCCTCCGTCAGCCAGATGTAGCGCAAAGCCAAGGCCAGCACCTCCGGCGGCAAGGATTGCTGCGAAAGTGTCCGTATCGCTTCTAAATATTCCGGGTTAGGGTGTTGGAGCATTGTTTCCAAGCTCTGCCGCTGCAAAGCCGAAGGTAACACTTCCAGGAGCGGAGCGAGAACTTCTCCGACATTTTTGGGGTCAATTTGCGTCAGCAGTTCTATGCAAGAGCGCTTTTCATCTTCGCCCCCCGGCTTTTCCAGAGTTTCCACCACTGCGCGCTTGAGAGCTTTGAGGTCAACGTCGGTGACGCCCAAGCGGCCGCGTTCCGCGCTTTTGACCAACAAACCCACGTATTGAGAGCGGATCAGCCAGACTACAAACAGCCACACCAGGGCCAAAAGTACGATCGCGCCAATAAATACCAAGCTTTGGTTGTCGTGAAATAGTGTGTCTTTTTCGTCTTGGTGGGGCAGTATTTTGTCTGTCACCCACAGCATAATCAAAATGCCAACTCCTGTCACACCGCAGGACAAAGGTTCGCCCACACCGTTGACTAGAGTTTGAATTCCCGATCGAATATTGTCAGGAATCGGTTGGAACAAAACCGGGCTCACCGTTTCCAACAGCGTGTAGTGCAGCAGTTCGTCCAGAAATCTCAGCAATATCAGTCCGATGAACACAGACACTAGCTGGCCCAGCGATGCTCCTATCGTCAGCACGCCCAGAATAGCGATTCCCGCCGGCAAAATCATCGCCGTCACAAACACACCGATTCGTTCTACCAACCGGCTCGATGCGAACCACTGAGTCGCCACTTGAAACAGACCTTGAATACCCTCGTAAATACCCAAAAAGCTAGCAATCCAGCTAGCTCCACTAGCACCGTCCGCAGGGTTTTGGTATTCTAGCTGGCTGTAGAATTGAAAATCTACCAACACATAGAGGACTTCTGCAAGGACGAAGAAACTAACTAGAGGTATGGCGTATTTTTGCAGCGGGCCTGTAACTTTGCGCGCGGTAAATTCTTGTTGGTCGTCCTCGTCCTCGTCATCTGTCCAATGAGCCGTTTCCGGGAAAGCTTGACGGTATTTTTCCGTGAGGTAGTACAGCAACAGCGAGCCTGTCGCCACCATTAACCCCGATACTAGAGTAACGTTTTTGAGTCCGACTACATAGAGCAAAACCGGCAGAGAAAACCCGCTAACTACTCCAGCCACTAGATAACCGCTGCTGACTAGCGGATAGGTGCGCTTGATTTCTCTAATATTAAACAGTTGGTTGGAAGTAATGGAAGTATTGAGGTCGTTGAGGACATAGCAAGCTTCCACCCACAGCCACATCAAAAAAATAGTAATAAAAGCGATGCTGATGCCAGCTATCTTAGTATTTTCGTAGCCGATGCCGAATCTAAACAAAAATAGCGGTACCGACATCATTCCCAGAACAACTACAACGGTGCGTCTCAGCGGCAAGATTTTTTGCAGCCACGAGTAGACAAATCCCAAACCAGAACCGATAAAGGCGCTGGCTATATAGATAAAGGGCATTTTGTCCGCACCGAATTCGTCTAAAAACAGACCTACCGTGCTGAGTTCCAGCCAGATCAGCCCTACCGATGTTAGAGTGTAGACGAGGAACATCAGTATGGTTCGCTCTACTTCTTCCGATCGCAGGTTGAGCGATCGCAGCACTCCTTTTCCTGCTCCCGCCCAAGCGCTGATTTGAAAATTTTCCATGCTTAAGAGTGCGTAGATATCCCGATTTTAGATTTTAGATTTTAGATTTTAGATTTACTCCACAGATGCAATCTAGGAGCTGGAACTTTGGTCTAAAATTTTTGTTTTGACCATCGACGACTATAGTCGGAAACCTATATCCGTTTTGGGGCGTGGCAATTAGTCTACCGTCACCAGTCTATTACTGCGATCTCCCCATTTTAGATTTTAGATTTTAGATTTTAGATTTGCTCCACAGATAAAATCTAGGAGCTGCAACTAGGGTCTAAAATTTTTGTTTTGACCCTCCACGACTATACTCGGAAACCTATATCCGTTTTGGGGCGTCGCAATTAGTCTACCGTCACCAGTCTATTACTATTGACTGATGACTGATGACTGATGACTGTTGACTGATGACTGATGACTGATGACTAATCACTCATAACTATTTTTTCGGCGACAGCAGCATCATCATACTGCGGCCTTCTTTTTTCGGCGCTTGCTGCACCTCTGCGATTTCCTGCAAATCTGTGGCCATGCGCTTGAGCAAGTCCTCTGCTAGGTTACTGTGTTGGATTTCCCGACCTCTGAACATGATCGTGGCTTTTACTTTGTCCCCAGATTTGATAAAGCGGTCTGCTAGTTTGAGGCGCACTTGGTAGTCGTGTTCTTCAATTTTGTAGCGCATCTTCACTTCCTTCACGTCAGCAGTGTGTTGCTTCCGCTTGGCTTCTCGCGCTTTCTTTTCCTGCTCAAATTTGTACTTCCCGTAGTCCATAACGCGACATACAGGCGGGTCAGCTTTGTCGCTGACAAGTACGAGGTCGAGTTCTTTTTCCTCTGCCAGGCGCAGCGCTTCTGCGGGTGTCAATATCCCTAGTTGCCCGCCGTCGGTATCGATCACCCGGATTTTGGGGTATCGAATGTTTTCGTTGATCTGGGGTAGGTTGCGATTTTGTCTTCTTTCAATCACAGGCATGAATGGTTTTACAATCAGTAGTTTAATATTGAAGCTTCTTGATAGTTACAGGTTCGATCGACCAATTTTTCATTTTGTCCGATCGAGCTATTTTGCAAGGTGTTACCCTTAGCGGACGTACTACCCCGCCCTCTCTACCCTCAGCTAAAGCCTTCGGGAATATTTGGACGATCGTAAATGAATTCTTACAATACCTGTTATTCTACTCAGTCTGGCTAAGTTTCTGCCTAGTTTTATTTTAACTTCACACACGATCGCCCGCCCCCGTGCCCGATCGATGGTAAAACTGTCGCAAATTCCCGGTAAATCGTTAAAACTCAGGTATAACGGCTTTTATTAGCTCATGGAGCCCAGTCCGCTCCGTTCCCCAAGTCCCCTGATTTGCCTTGTAGAATAGGTATAACCAAGTGTAAATTTATGTTGCGAGCCGAGGCAAAATTGACAAATTCTCTGCAATGGCACCAGCGGGTGGGCACTCAACGAGACTGGGTGTGGCGCGGTTGGCAAACTCGCTACACTTATTTGCGACCGAATAGGGCATCGCATCAAGGCGCGATCGAATTTCCAGATTCCCAGGCCGAACCAATCGCCTCCGACACATCGAGAACACCGATTATTTTACTGCACGGGTTTGGAGCGTCGATCGGTCACTGGCGCCAAAATCTCGCCCCCCTCGCCGAAAATCACACGGTTTACGCCTTGGATTTGTTGGGATTTGGCGCTTCCCAAAAAGCTCCCACCGACTACTCTGTGTCTTTGTGGGTCGATCAAGTGTATGATTTTTGGCTGACTTTTATCAGAGAGCCAGTAGTATTGGCAGGAAATTCGATCGGTTCCCTGATTTGTCTGGCTGCGGCCGCCGCTCACCCGGACATGGTAGCCGGCACGGTGATGATTAGCCTCCCAGACCCATCTGTGCGAGCCGAGGCAGTGCCCGGATGGCTGTTACCGGCGATCGAAGCTGTCGAAAGCTGGTTTGTTTCTCCGCTCATCCTCAGGCCTCTATTTGCTTTCGTCCGTAAACCTTCAATTGTCCGCCGCTGGGTCGGCTTTGCCTACGCCAACCCGGAATCTATTACCGACGAATTAGTGGAAATTCTATCAGGGCCTGCGGGCGATCGGGGAGCCGCCCGCGCCTTCTGTGCTGTATTTAAAGCTGTAGGTAGTTCACAATTTAGCCCCGGTGTCAAGACTGTGCTGCGAAATTCCACAATCCCGATGCTGTTAATTTGGGGCAAACAAGACCGGATGATTCCCCCTCGGTTCGCCCGGCCCCACCAATTTGTCGAATGCAATCCCCAGTATGTAGAGCTAGTTGAATTAGAAAATGCCGGCCACTGTCCCCAGGATGAATGCCCGGAACAAGTAAATCAAGCAATTTTAAACTGGATCGGTCGAAATTTTGCAGATGCGGTGAGTTAATTTATTTAATTTTATGGTCGTTTTTTTCAGCAATTTAGACATTGACAGAATCGCCAAGATACTGTATCTTCTCTAACTGGTAGTATAAACACGAGTTATGCAGTTAATCGAAAGGCAGGTCATCAAACCAAATCACAGGTTTTTGCCAGAAGCCGATCGATTGTTTTTGGTGTCGAAAAAACTTTACAACTGCGATAACAATATCTCCGGTCAAAACTTTTCCCCCGGTAAGCTAACCAACGATCTGGCGATCGATCCTGTGCGTTCAAAGAGTGTTGGTGACCAAGCATTGCCCGCCAAGGTGAGACAAAACACTCTTTGGTTACAGTTAACAGCATTGACTAGCGATCGTGGTTTAAGATTAGCGATCGCCCGAACCCAGCTAACAACTAAGTTTCCAGTAGTACCGCAAATGCCTGACTGTGCCAATGCGATCGAAAAAAGACGGAAGAAGCGCTATGTAGTTGTATGTCAATGTCAAGCTGTCAGACAAAATGATTTTCTAAAAGGATATGCCAGTTGGTCTGGAACTAATATTTAGCTGAATTCAAAAGTCATTTCAATCTGGGAAATCCTGATTGCGATCGAGATAGGTTGTTAAGTGATCGAGGTAGCCTATGAAAAGTTAGAATACAATGCAACTGTCAAACGGATTATTACCTTGCTGTAACTATTTCCATCCATTAAAGATTTGTACAACAGATTGCTTGAATAGCCGTAAAGTCCCAATTCCTAACTTCAAAAAATAAGGTGTTGATTGCTCCTATAAATAGCAGCAGCTCCAGACGAGCGGGATGTTCTGTATTGCTGAAACCCTTGATTTTATTACTTGTGAGTTCTTTGGCGACTATAACTAAAGTTTTATAACCGATCGCATCCGTGAAATCCCGATCGCCTGCTCGTCGCCGAAATTCCTTCAACATCTGCTATCAATACCTTCCCTTGTGCCAACAATTTCTCAGTCAGCTTATAACCGATCGCCCCCAACTATGCGGGAAAGTTTCAAAATGCCATCATTGGGCATTTGGGAGCCAGTTAAAGCATAAAAAGTCCATGAGAGCCAACAACTGACGGCCAGAGTGCCCCCGGTGTGCTGGCGGCGAACTGCTGAAAGCCGCTCGGGCAAGCAGCACCCTTCCAGCTTTTAGCAGTAACGCAAACGAGGAAAAAACTGTCGTGAAATTCCACTGGCTACTACCGAGTTTCTTAAGTGTATTTTTGCTCGCCGGAGCCGCCGAAGCAGCTAGACTGCAATCTTGGCGGTTTGATGCTTCAGAGAACCGGCTCTACATTAGAACAGAGGGGGGAGTCCAACCCAAGGCTCAACTGATTTTCAACCCCACGCGGTTGGTAATCGACTTACCCGGGACGAGTCTGGGCAGTCCCTCGGTCAACAAACCGCTCTCAGGGGCGATCGAATCTGTGCGAGTAGGACAGTTTGACGACGATACCACCAGAATAGTCGTCGAACTCAAAGACGGGTTTACACTAGACCCCCAGCAAGTAAAATTTCGGGGCATTTCTGCCAGCGAGTGGACAGTAGATTTGCCCGCACCAGTACGCGGAGGAACTCAAAATTCGATTTCAGAACCTGGGGGAGAAAGATTATCGGTTGAACCTTCAGCAAGGGAAACCCAATCTGCTGAAGCGACTGTAGTTCAGAACGTTCAGGTGACGGCGGACGGTTTTTTGATCCGTACTGCCGGCGGCAACCCCCAAATTAATTTTCAACAAAGTCGAGCCGGGGACATCGCCACCCTCGATATTGAAGGAGCTACTTTAGCTCCGGGCGCTGGCGGCCAACAGCCTCAAACCAACGGCAAGCACGGAGTTGACAAGATTGAAGTCCGGCAATTGCCAACAGATCCGCCCGTTACCCGCGTCACTTTGCGGATGAAGAGTTCTAATACTCAGTGGCGCGCTTCTGTGGGCAATTCTGGCTCGGTTGTGCTATCGCCAGGGGGCACGAGTGGGCCAATGCTGACGCGCTCCCAACAGGTGCTTGTTGGGAGACCAGCTCAAGGAAGTTTAGCGAGAGTTCAGTCCATTGATTTAGCGAGTAACGGCACGCAATTCGTGGTGAGAACTGACCGCCAAGTCTCCTATACCAGCGGGTGGGATCAATCATCGAGAGCTTACTGGATTCGGCTAGCTTCTAGTTCCCTGGCGGGGCAAATTCCTCAGCTCGACGGCAACAGCCCTGTATCGTTTACCGCCAGCCAGGAAGACGCGGAGACTGTGGTGATTTGGGTGCAGCCGCGATCGGGGGTACAGGTAGGCAGGGTGACGAGACCTAACCCGCAGGTGCTGTCTTTGCAATTGCGATCGAGTGCTAGCGCGCAGTCACCTTTGATTCGCGATCCAAATCCGCAGCCGTTGCCGCCGAGAAGCAGTATTGGAGCGGGTGATTTGCCCCAAGGTTCTAACCGTCGCGTCGTAGTAGCGATCGATCCCGGCCACGGCGGCCGCGATCCGGGTGCCGTCGGGATTGGGGGGATTCAGGAGAAGGAGATTGTTTTAGATATCTCCTATCAAGTGGCGAGGCTGCTGGAACAGCAGGGCGTGCAAGCCGTAATGACTCGGACTGACGACAGCGAAATTGACCTAGAACCGAGAGTTTCTTTGGCATCGCGGGTGAATGCTACTTTGTTTGTCAGCATTCACGCCAACGCGATTAATATGAGTCGCCCGGATATTAGCGGCATTGAGACTTATTATTTCGATAGCGGGGAAGATTTAGCCCGGGTGATTCACGCCAGTATTTTGGATGGGACGGGGGCGAAAGACCGCCGGGTGCGGCAGGCGAGATTTTATGTTTTGAGGAAGAGTGCTATGCCTTCTGTGTTGCTGGAAGTCGGTTTTGTCACAGGTGCTGAGGATGCTGCTAGACTTTCCGATCCAGCTTACCGCAGTCAAATGGCGGCTTCGATCGCTCGCGGCATTTTATATTATCTTCAACAAAGATAATGGGCATCGGGCATCGGGCATTGGGCCCAGAGGGCCCAGAGGGCATGGGGCATGGGGCATGGGCCCGCGCAGGGCCCAGAGGGCATGGGGCCCAGAGGGCATTGGGAATTTTGCGTTTTTCCTTCTTCCGACTTCCATTTCTCTTCTTCCGACTTCCATTTCTCTTCTTCCTAATGACTGATGACTGATGACTGATGACTGATGACTGATGACTACTGACTAATAACTATTGACAGCTAACAAATGACAACAGACTCCAGACAAAAAAGAATCGGTATATTTGACAGTGGCGTGGGCGGTTTGACTGTTTTGACGCAGTTATACAAACAATTGCCCAACGAATCAATACTTTATTTTGGAGATACGGCGAGACTGCCTTACGGCACTCGGGCTGCGTCGGAAATTGTGCATTTTGTCCGCGAAATTATGGCCTGGTTCGTGGAACAAGATGTAAAAATGGTGATTATGGCCTGCAACACCAGCTCTGCTTTGGCGATGGAGATGGTGCAGGCTGAGTTTGATATTCCGGTGCTGGGAGTAATTCTGCCGGGGGCTCAGGCTGCGGTGCAGCAAGGCAAGCGGATCGGGGTGATCGCAACTCCGGCTACGGCTGCTAGCAATGCCTATCGAAATGCGATTTTGGAAATGGACGATTCTTGTCGGGTATGGCAGGTTAGCTGTCCGGCTTTTGTGCCGCTGGTGGAGCAAAACCGGATTCACGATCCTTATACTTCTGAGGTGGCTCGGGAATATTTGGCTCCTTTGATTCAGCAGCGAATTGATACGCTGATTTACGGTTGCACTCATTATCCGCTGTTGGCTCCCGTGTTGCGATCGCTCTTGCCTGCTGGGGTAAATTTAATCGATCCTGCGGTGCGCGTGGTGGCTGCTGCAGCCCGAGAATTGGAGGTTTTGGGGCTGCGAAATTCGGGGGAAGCGCTGCCGACTCGTTTTTGCGTGAGTGGTGCCCCGCAGCAGTTTGCGGACTTGTCGGTGCAGTGGCTGGGCTGCACTCCTGCGGTGGAGAAAATATCTCTGCCGACGGTTGTCCGTAGCGAAGCGGGGCGTAAGCCATCGCCCGTATCCGTCGAATCACTCGAATAAGCCCGAAATTTTATCGATCGTTCGCAAGCGAATCTTGCAGCTATGGGAACGCCCAAATCTGACACCTGTTTCCCAAAGAAATGCAACTGTAGGTCAACTCCAAACCCATAGCTAATCAGTCATTCCGATTCTTTAATCGAAAATCGAAAATCGAAAATCGAAAATCGTATTCCCCCCCACATCCCAGGCTTTTCGGGATTTGGGGGGTTTAATTATTGCGATCGCAGGTAGCAATCAATCATCAATCTGTAATAAGATTTAACAAAAGCTTTGATGAACAATGCAAATAACGTCCTCTATCTGCTGGAGCTCTTCAGCCTTGAACCATGTCACCCTATATATCGCAAGCAGTGTTACTTGTAGACGGCTATAACATGATTGGACTTTGGCCTCGACTCCGAGAGAAGCGCGATCGCGACGAACTCGAAACAGCCCGCCGCGAGTTGATTGAGGTTTTAGTTAACTACAGCGCCGTTCAAGATTTTGAGGCCAGACTCGTGTTTGACGCTCACTATCGAGATACTCCGAGCGTTAAAGAAATTATTACTAAAAATTTATCAGTGCACTACACTGACTTCGGTCAGACGGCAGATACTTATATTGAAAAGTCTTGTGCTAGTTTGCGCTACGAGTTGCGATCGGTCAAAGGCAAAGGGCGGATGATTGTCGCCACCTCAGACCGAGCGCAGCAATTGACCGTAGTCGGCTACGGTGCCGAATGGATGTCCGCCGAACAACTAGCCGCTGACGTAGAATCCACCGCCCGCCGCAGCGAGCGCCAGCACAAATCCCGCAAACAAAACTCCAGTCGTTTTCTGTCCAATTCCCTCGATCCTGAATCGCAGCAGCGTCTCGCCAGAATGAGAATGGGGCTGCATTAGCTGCTGGAACCCGCTTTCTGTACGATCGAAAAAAAGTTTGTCAAAGGCCTTGCCAAATCCTCTAAGTTCAGCTACTATTAGTAAATGTGGGTGACAAAAACCACGCAATCCTCGGTAGCTCAGTGGCAGAGCGATCGGCTGTAATGAATCCAAGCCTTTGGTATTAACCAAAAGCCCTAGTGACATAGCAGCTTTATCCGGTAACGGGTACTGAAAAATCGGGTGAATTCAAGGAAACCGCAGCACTTTGGGTGGCGGCAATCTTGAGCCAAGTCCAGCGAAAGGCAGTGGTTTCGACCACAAGTAGCCGGAAAGGTGCAGAGACTAGAGATGAGGAGCCTAACCAATAAATCTCACAGCGCCCGACATCCCGCGATAGATGATAAGTCTTCGTTTTAGGGATGATGATATAGTCCGCGCCCTTCGGAAACGTTGGGATAAGTGTAACCGATTGGTCGTAGGTTCAAATCCTACCCGGGGAGTTAGTAAAAGTCTGAAGTTGGAAATTTTCCAGCTTCAGATTTTTTTTTGTTGATTATGGTCATCAACCCCAAGCCGATTCTCGTCAGATTAAAAACATCCGTTTAGAATTCCCATGAATGCAAGAGCAGCGAGAGATAAAACCTAAAAAAACCTTACAGGGAACTGCAGTTGCGAAGCCCAGAGACCGTCAATCTTTGCAATCAATTCACTTCCAGCCCAGAGAAAGGTTTGAGTGATGAGGTTTTGCGCCTCAATATTCACGCCGCCCAAAATTATGTCACTGTCTGGATTAAACCTCTGAATATAGGCGTAATCATTGTTACCAGCGAGTGAGTACCAATTTGTTGTGTTATCACCAATATAAAAGGCGTTAAGAGATTGACCGTTGTTGCCAATTAAAGTATCTACCTCAACACCAGACGCCCCGTTGCTTTCTGAACCTCTTAATGAGTTCTGACCCGCACCACCTCCGAGAGTGTCGTTTCCCAAACCTCCAAACAAGATATTAATGCCGTTTCCACCAGTGAGATAATCATTGCCCTCATTACCGCGAATGGTATTCCTGCCATCTCCGGCATTAATGTTGTCATTTCCAGCCCCGCCGCTTATGGTGTCATTCCCTGTACCAGCACTGATAAAATCACCACCCGCCTCACCAAAGATCAGATTATTCCCATCTGAGCCACCAAGGGCGTCAACTCCATCACCGCCGAAGATGATGTCATTACCCGTGCCCGCAGAAACGATGTCGTCCCCATCCCCAAAGTAATAAGTATTGTTGCCATTGTTGTTGTAATATTTCCCAAAAACCCCACCTCCCGTTAATACGTCGTTGCCGTTGGTCGCATAGATGATTCGGTCATTTATCCCGCCATCAAGCTTAGCACCAACCAAAAACAAAGGATTATATTGAGCATCAACGGGAATCACTCCTTCATGCACTTGAGGAGAGACATTAAAATCCCCTTTATAAAAGTTTGGTCGAAATTGATGATCGGCCCGCGTGTCACTCAGACCCAGAATATTTGTGGCTAAACGAGAATTGCCGGCTGCATCAGTTTTAACCAAACTTGTGTAGGCGGTCACGACACCGTTGTGTTGAGCGATTTGGTCTGCGATATTATTCGGAGCGGTGCCGAAGTCAAACAGGAAGGATTCCTTGGCAGTTCCAGCTTGAGCTTCATTTCCTGCTAAACTACTGATGCCGTTAAAACTTCTTGAAACCGCAGCACCACCGAAGTCTAAGCGTTTGATTGGGTCTGGAGTTCCTCCATTCCTTACGTATCCATTTGATAAGTCAGTATCGAAGCCATTAACTCTATCGTATGGACTGACATCTTTCGCCTTATTTGATGCTGGGTCAAGCGCTGTAACCGAACTCACTTGACTTCCGTAGGTATTGAAACTGGCTGCAAGATCGCTGGCAAGGTGAGCGCCGAGACTATTTCCAACAATATTGAGTGCTGCCGCTGGCATTCCCCACTCCAGAGCAAGTTTGTCTCGAATGGCTTTGGCCACTGGGGTAATCCATGAACCAGACCTGTAAAGATCTCCGGCAGCGATCCCTAATGGCCCAATATTGAAGAACTTGGTGCCACTCACTTGAGTCCAGTCAAGGGCTAAAACCGTATCGTTTGGGTTGGCATCCCTGATGGCTGCCGCCAGATTTGGATCGTAATAATCGGCGGGATTTGTGAAACCCGGAAGTAGTAGCCATACTTTTTGTCCGCTCCATTGATCGGCAGAGGGAGTACCGAAGGGCGCGCGAATATTTATTTGGCGCTGACTTGGACTAAAAGCATTACTAGGTGGGTTTTTAGTTTCGCCACCTGTCACCAAAAACGGAGTATCGATTACTGCCATTGGAAATTCCTCTCAAGTTAGGTTGTTAAAAATTATTTGTTTCTGTTGACTAACCCTTTCTCGACTTTCTCCACAGGTGAACCCCACCCAAGCCCAAGAAAGCCAACAATGAGGCGAAGGGGGAAGAGTTCTCTGGTACAGGAGTAGGTTCAGTAGTAGGTTCAGTAATTTCTAAGGTCACAATCCCATCACCTCCAATAGTTCCATTTCGCAAGGCGAAATTAAATGACCTGGGATCTCCGAACATCAGTCCGTCTTTTCCAGACACAGAAAAAATTTGTAAGCCAAATTGAGTTGGAATTCCGTTCTCAAAAGCCAAAACAGGAGCGTCTGGAAATCCATCAACATCACTGGCAGTATAGGTGACAGGAGTTAAGCCATCAGCAAAATTCAGAAATTTAAAGTTAAAGGATAGCAGTCCCGCTAGATCTCCATTTCCACCATTGATGGTCATGTATTCTGAGCCGACTCGGGTCAGATGTGTATCGTCGTAGGCAAAGTCACCTGTGTAGACCCCCGCAAAGTCGCCACCTATTACGTCAACCCTGATTGTGCCTCCTATTGTAGCCGCCATAACTGGATCTCCTCCTAATGTGGATATCAAATATGTCCCCAGGATAGCGGTCAGTCCATATTTTATGTTCATTAGATATTCCTGATTTGAAAGGCTTCACCCACAAGAGCGAGTTTGTTTTCGTGTGTAGCAGCAATTAACGAAAACAACATCTTGAGATACAAATTAAAGCTTCTTATCGGTATTGTAAATCCGTAAATTTACTAGATTTTATGAGGCGAAATTAGGATATCTTGTGAAAATCTCAGTAATTCTATTTACGCCCAGCTTTCCTGAGAATCGGCGCGCGAATATTCATTTGACGCTGACTTGGGCTAAAAGCATTAGTAGGTGGTCTGTTAGTTTCACCACCTGTTACCAAAAATGGAGTATTTATTACTGTCATTGTCTATTCCTCTCAAGTTAGGTTGGTAAAGATGATTAATTGTTTCCCTTTCTCGACTTTCTCCAGAAGTGAACTCTACCCAAGCCCAAAAAAGCTAACAATGAGGCGAAGGGGGAGGCGTTCTCCGGTACGGGAGCAGGAGGAGATTCGTTAATGTCTAAGGTCACAAGCCCCCCACCTGTAACAGCTCCATCTCGCAAGAAGAACTGAAATATCCCCGGATCTCCAAACATAAATCTGTTATTTCCATCCAAAACTCCACTCTTATTTACCCCAAAAACGTTGAAGCCAAATTGAGTGGAAACTCCGTTCTCAAAAGCCAAAACAGGATTATCTGGGAAGTTTAAATCATCACTGGCCGTATAGGTGACAGGAGTTAAGCCATCAGCAAAGTCCAGAAATCTAAAGTTCAGAGATAGCAGTCCTGGTATAATTCGATCGTTGATGGTCAAAACCTCCTCCCCAACTTTGGTCAAATGTGTATCGTCGTAGGCAAAGTCACCTGTGTAGACACCCGCGAATTTGGGATCGGTGACGTAGGCGACATCGACGTTGACTTTGATTGTGCCTGTGATTGTAGCTGCCATAGCGGGATCTCCTCCTAATGTGGATATTAAATATGTTCCAAGGATAGCGGTCAGTCCATATTTTATGTTCATCATATATTCCTGATTTGAAAGGCTTCACCCACAGCAGTGAGTTTGTTTTCGTCTGTAGCAGCAATTAACGAAAACAACATCTTGAGATACAGATTAAAGCTTTTTTGCCGTATTTGATACCGTAAATTTACTAGAGTTTTTGAACCCAAATAAATCATGAAATATTTTTTAAATGTAAGTAATTTTATCTAGATTTAGCTTCAAGTTAGGTTGTTAAAGATTAGTTGTTTGCCTTTTTAGACTTTCTCCACAAGTTAACTCCACCCAAGCCCAAAAAGGCTAACAATGAGGCGAAGGGGGAGGCGTTCTCCGGTACGGGAGCAGGAGGAGATTCGTTAATGTCTAAGGTCACAGTACCCTCACCTTGAATAGTTCCATTTCGCAAAACGAACTGAAATATCCCAGGATCGGCAAACATAAATCCGTTATTTCCACCCCAAACTCCGCCATCATTTCCTGGAATAACTTGCAAACCAAATTGAATGGGAATTCCGTTCTCAAAATACAAAACAGGAGTATCTGGGAAGGTGAACTCATCCCTGGCCGTATAGGTGACAGGAGTTAAGGCTGTAGCAAAGTCCAGAAATCTAAAGTTAAAAGATAGCAGTCCCCGCCGCTCTCCAATTCCACCATTGATGGTCATGACCTCTTCGCCAACTTTGGTCAGATGCGTATCATCGTAGGAAAAGTCACCTGTGTAGACACCCGCAAACTTGGGGTCGTTGACTTTGAGGACGTTGACTTTGATTGTGCCTCCTATTGTGGCTGCCATAGCGGAATCTCCTGGGAATGTGGATATTAAATATGTTCCAAGGATAGCGGTCAGTCCATATTTTATGTTCATAGGACTTACGCATTGACAGAATAACAAAATAGTGCATTGATAAATAAGGGTCGTCTAGTAATGGGTATGGGAGAATGAGAGAAATTACTAAACCCTCGACAGCACAATGCAATCTAGACATCTACACCTTATTTTTGCTGTCAGAGCCAAAATATGGAGGGTGCAGTAGGTTAGCCGAGATACTGGGAGATGTTTCACATGATAGTATCAATCGCTTTTTATTGAGAGAGAGATATGAACCAAAAGATTTATTTAGCATAATAGAGAAAATTATCAACCTGGTAGGGGGGATATTAAGTGTAGACGATACAGTCGTAGAAAAGATTTACAGCGACCCTAAAAATGCGGAATTAATCAGTTATTTTTGGTCAGGTAAAGCCCATAAAACTATTATTGGCTTAAACTTAATCACTCTATATTACAGCGATATTAATGGTAAGTCAGTGCCAATAAATTATAGAATATATGATCAAAAGGAGGGAAAAACAAAAAACGATTATTTTAGAGAAATGGTAAGTGAAATAATAAGCTGGGGAGTCAAACCCAGAATGGTAACAGGAGATAGTTGGTATTCAGGAGTAGAAAACTTGAAATTTCTAAAAAACCAGAAATTGGGTTTCCTATTCGGAATTGAAAAAAATAGAACTGTTTCAAATGAACCACAGAAGTATTGTCAGGTAAGCACTCTGGCTATTCCCGAAGAAGGATTAAAGACTCATCTGAAAGAATTTGGATTTATAAAGTTGTTTAGGAAAGACTTTAAAAAAGAAGACTCTAGACATTATATTTTATATCTGCCAGATGAGGAGAAAATTCAAGACATAACCAGAAGTAGCTTCGTCACAATTCATGATACTCATTGGGGTATTGAAACTTTTCATCGTGCTATAAAACAAGTATGTGGAATTTGTCGATTCATGGTTAGAGATACCTCGGGAATAAAAACACATATATTTTGTTCACTTCAAGCTTTTGTGAAATTGGAGTTTATGCGCTCTGAAAACATAATTAGCAATTGGTATGAAGTACAGAGGAATCTGTTTACTTCTGTTGTCCGTGAGCATATTTTTGCCAACCTTCACAAGGATGCCATTATCTAGACTACATAGATGATATTTTTTGTCAATGCGTAAGTCCTAGTTCATTAAGATATTCCTGTTTTGAAAGGCTTCACCCACAGCAGTGAGTTTGTTTTCATTTGTAGCAGCAATTTACGAAAACAACATCTTGAGATACAAATTAAAGCTTCTTATCGGTATTGTAAATCCGTAAATTTACTAAATTTTTTTGCCAAAATTAGGATATTTTGTGAAAATATCAGTAATTCTATCTACGCCCAGCTTTCCTGAGAATCGGCGCGCGAATATTCATTTGACGCTGACTTGGACTAAAAGCATTAGTAGGTGGTCTGTTAGTTTCACCACCTGTTACCAAAAACGGAGTATTTATTACTGCCATTGTCTATTTTTCTCAAGTTAGTCATCCTAGGGTGCGTCAGAAACGAGATTTTTGAGTGGGATTGAGGATTTTTCTGACGCACCCTACCGAATGTTACCGAATACTAAACATCGCGTTCCGTCCGCACCCATTTGGTTTGCCGCTTCAGGATAAAACCCAGATACAAAGGGATTTTCCACAGGATGTAAAAAGGAACGGATAAAAGAGTTGCGCCGGAAATGTCGGCACGCCCGAATTTTGCCCAAGCGCTGACAATTGAAATTAAAATTAGCAGTCCTTGTACTCCCAACAAGACAGCGGGAATCGGGGATGATCCAATAATTGTTGCTAGTATGGATGCTGCAAAAGCGGCTAGCCAGATAGCAACTAAAAGCGATAGGGGAGGGACGGATAAGTCGAGGGCGATCGCCATTAAGTCAAAACGCTGTTGCTCGACGGAGGCTGTCGCCAGCCTGGGAGTTTGAGTTAGCAAGGTTTGTAAGTGTCCGTGTTCCCATCTGGTTCTTTGAGTTTTAGCTACTTGTTCCTGCTGCGGCAAACATCCGGTGACTCGGGCTTCGGGGCAGAATACCGTTGGATGTCCGGCGATCGCCAAATCCAAACTCATTTGCATATCTTCGACGATATTGCTGCTGGCTAAGGGAACATCTCGAAGGATTAACCAGGGAAAAGCCATGCCCGTACCTGTTAGCAATGACGGGAATCCTAACTGTTTTAATCCGCTGGGCCGCACTAAATTTTTTACTAAAAATGCTAAGGCTGAAATCGAATCTTTTGGGGTAGGATTGGGCGGCTGTTCCATTAAATATGTGGCTTGGACTGGTCTTTGTTCTGCCATTGCAACGCGGGCTAATTTCTCGATCGCGTCTGGCTGACAGATGCAGTCGGCATCCACCATGATGACTACTTCTGGGGGGTCTGAGGCGATCGCAGTCAAGCCGAAATCCAGGGCGTATCCCTTCCCCTTGCGTTCTGTGTCGTGGCGCTCGATCGCACTTGCACCGCTGTTGCGGGCGATTTCTGCCGTGGCGTCGGTGCAGTTGTCAGCAATCACTAACAGGCGGTCTTGGAGTGTTAGCTGCGGCAATATGGTGGAGATGGTGGCGGCTATTCCTGCTGCTTCGTTGTAGGCGGGAATTAAAACTGCTACTTTGGGGCGGGGTTCTTGACTTTCCGCTGTAGTGCCAAAGCTGGACAGGAAAGCTGCACAGCATTCTAGGAATAGAACTGCAACCGGAATTAGAACGATCGAGGCGATCGCCAAGAGTACAACATCAACAAATAGGAACCCTAGCTGATTTATTTGCACAATTCTAGTACCTTAATTTAATTTAATTTGCTGCGGTCATTGAGTTGATTTAATCAATTTGCACCCTGGTCTACTCAGCGAGCAAACCTATTATCTAAGCTATCATAATACCATGTCCTGAAAAATCACCATTATTAGGTGCGATCCTTCGAGCGGACGGGATATTGTGCAGCGATTCATCTGTATTCATCTGCGTTTATCTGCGTTCATCTGCGGTTAAAATTCTAGAATTAATTCAAATGTCGATCGATCGTCACAATCGAAATTGGATTCAGCGCATCAAAACGAGTCAAACTGCCCCCAGACAAAGAACGCGACAACTGCACCTGCACGATGCGGTAACTCCAGTGGGGTTCCCGGCGCACCCGATCGCCAATCCAGCTCAAAACAGTAGCAATATCCTCAAAAACATCCAAAGCCAGCACAATTGAGCCTCCAGCGAGCAGTCGCAGCGCGCAAACGCCCAAAATTTTAGTCAACCCTCCACCGCTGCCACCGATAAAAATCCGGTGCGGCGGACGCAAGCGGTGCAAGATGTCCGGGGCGGTGCCGCGAATCGAGAACACATTTTGCAACTCAAAACGGCGACAATTGAGTTCGATCGCAGAAGTGCCAGAAACCGTTTGTTCGATCGCGTATACTTCGGACTGCGGAAATAAACGAGCAATCTCGATCGACACAGAACCGTTACCAGCACCCACATCCCAGACAACTTGTTGCGGTTGCAGAGCCAATTGTGCCAGCACCAACACCCGCACCTCCCGTTCCACCGTCAAACCAGGGCGATCGCCGCAACCGATAAAAGCTGCATCGGGAATGCCCAACAACGGCAACTTTCCCAAATCCAAAGCTTCTGTCGGCGGGGACACGCGCAGCATCACAACCACGCTCAAAACGGCAAAAGACTCTCCCAGCAAAGCTTCCAGAGACCTGCAACCCACGCGCTCTTCGGCGGAACCCAAATTTTCGCCAACCCAAAACTGGTAGCGTGTCGGCAAATCCAGAGCTTTCACCAAACTTGCGATCGTCGCCGGAGTGCGAGTTTCGTCTGCGAGTACCGCAATTTTCTCGACACCCAGCTTGAGTTTAGCCGTCAGTTCCTCAAAAAAACGTCCTTGGGAACCGACAAAATGAGCATCTTGCCAAGGGATGTGCAAGCGGTTAAAAGCCAACTGCACGCAGCTTAAATGGGGATGAAAAGTCAATTTATCCGGCGGCAGTTGGGAAATGAGCAACTTTCCCCAGCCGTGGAACAGCGGGTCTCCGGCTACTAAAATTACAATGAGCTGAGCAGAGGGGGTGGAGGGGGGCGAAAAAGTCCCTGCATCTGGCTCTGAATTCGCATCTGCGGCCAACCAACGCCGAATTTCCAGAATTGCTTCGGTTAAATCTTCCAACGCCCAGCGCTCGCAGGATTGCTGCGGAAAATAGCTCAAATGCCGATCGCTCCCGATGAGCAGAGCGGCCATTTCTACAACCTGCCGCGCCGAGGAGCTCAGCCCCGCAGCTCCATCTAAACCAATACCAACAACGTGTACAGTCACTTTTTTAGCTAAAACCCAAAAGTCAGAATTACTAATTTTTTGTAACGCTCTCAATAAATTCCATCGCAGATCCGTCTATCTGCCTCGTTGACACTGATGTTGTTCTTCAAATAATCATGCAACCAGTTGCAGCCGCGATCGATGAGTTCCTCGAAGTTCAACGTTTCAGCATTCCAGAGTTCAACCAAGGCATCATCACTTACAGAAGCAATTTGTTTGCCATCGGGGCTGAAACTGACATCCCAGTAAGAATAGCCATGTCCTTCGATCGTTCTAATCTCTTCACCGGCCGTTACGTTCCAAAGCCGGATTGTACCATCCGCGCTTGCAGAAGCAAGAATTTTACCGCCAGGGCTGAAGCTAAGTCTGGTAACTCCAGCAGTATGACCCTTCAGCGTTTTGAGTTCCTCACCGTCTAAACTCCAAAGCTTAATGGTTTTATCACAACTACTAGAAGCAATACTCTGACCATCTGGGCTAAACCGAACACTGCTCACGTAGCTACCATGTCCTCTGATTGTTTTGAGTAGCTGACCTTGAAGATTCCACAGTTTTATTGTGCCGTCTTGATGAGCAGAGGCAAGTGTTTTGCCATCTGGACTGAACCCAACACGAGGATGATAGTATGGCTCGCTCAATCCGTATTCTTTATCGAGGTGTACAAGGTAGAGTACGCCTAAATTTTAACTGGCCTCCGATTATCGAGAAGTCTGCAGTCATAATTACTGCGGCGGAGTGGCGTTTTGATGGGGGGATATTTGGTGCTACTTCCGGTAGACCTAATCTAGGTGAGGCAAATGTGTATGTAACTAATATTGGTCCCGACGACCCCGAGGGTGGTTCTGGCGGAGTCGAGTTTCATCTTCATGTTAATTGGGATTCTCCGTTGGATGTCATCGTCACAATCTCTGTTTTGGAGGATGTTGAAGACTTCGTTACTGCCTAATACCTAATACAACCCACATTCCGCAGATGTGGGTCGGATTTTTTTATCAGTTGTGAAAACTTGGAAGCCAAACGCTTTTGGGCTGAAATTATGCAGTGTTAGCCTTA
>NZ_JAEQCI010000067.1:0-31605 GCF_020738565.1 Microcoleus sp. PH2017_12_PCY_D_A
AAGCTTTTAAATGAAGGAGGATTGATTATCAAATGGGGACGAAAACTCAAAAACAAAGGAAATGCCGTTATCACAATTTAAATGCGAAACAGCTTAACGGTACTTCATACCCATCTGACAATAATTCTTCAATCAACTCTAATGCTTCCTCTCCACCCTCGGCAATTTCTATGAGATAGGCATTGCCTACAGATTCTTGGAGTTCTGCTTTGAGGCTTTTGAGTACAGTGTTGTCATCATCTACACAGATAATTACCTGTTGTTTCATAGTTGAGATAAACCCGATCTAATAGTTTGCAGCAATTCAGCTTCTGACCAAGGTTTAGATAAACAGGAATGGAGATTGGCGAATTCTTTAGCTCGGTTAACAGCTTCTTCGTCAGCTTGACCTGTCAGCATAATTTTAACAACTTTAGGGAATTGCTCGTGGATGCGAATCAGTAACTCGTCTCCTTTCATACCGGGCATTAACCAATCAGAGATAATCACAACAATACTCACATCATCTTCATTTAATTCTTGAATTAAATCTAAAGCTTCCTCAGCATCCTCGGCTGCTTCATAGATATAATTATTCCCCAAGGATGATGATAGCTGCGCTCTGAGACTGTCCAATACCATTCTTTCGTCATCAACACACAAAATAACTGCTTTAGACATTTATGATTTCTCCTAAATGATTAATTGTTAGCCGGAAAATTAGTAAACTGCCTAGGAGACCCGATCGCATTTTAAGATAAAGCACATTAGGTCGATCGCCAGCGGCTCACTCAGATTAAGCAAGAACAACAGATTTACCCAGAGCCTTAGCTCAGTATAATCCATATAATGCAAGTATTCGGGATGGATTGCCCATTTCCGGCTAGAGTGGAATTATGAAGTAATTATCATTTGCGATCGTACCACAGCGATCGAACCTCCCCAATCGCCCTCACCAGTTCAGTCGCCGCTCATGGGGATAAAAACATTAAATGTAGTTTGACCGGGAATTGATTCTACTTCAATTTTCCCCTGATGTTTTGCCAAAATTTTCTTCACAATATCTAGCCCCAAACCGCTACCTTCTCCGGCCGGTTTAGTCGTAAAAAATGGGTCAAAGATTTTCGATTTAATCTCGAATGGTATCCCCTTACCGCTGTCAGTAACACTAATCTTAGCATGGCCGTCTTCCTGGGCCAAATCAATTGTGAGAGTGCCTCGGTAATCCATTGCTTGCAAGGCATTGTGCACCAGATTTGTCCACACTTGATTCAGTTCGTCTGGATAGCACAGTATCGGCGGAATTTCGGCATAGTTTCTCACTATTTCAACTCCTTGTTTGAGTTGATTTTGATAAAGGGTTAAGATTGTTTCAATGCCTTCTGTAATGCTCGCTGTTGTCTTTTCCCCCGACTGTTCGTAACGGGCATAGGTTTTTAAAGCAAACACGACTTTTGATGCTCTGTCTGTAGCTGTGTCGATCGTCGCCATACCTCTTTTTAACTCAGAAAGTTTGTAGGCGATTTCTATAATGTGCAAGCTATCGGGTTTTTGCAGCAGCGGTACAAAGCTGTCAATTTCATCATATACTCCCATCATCACTAGGCGATCGGCTGCCGTATCGGGATCTGGTATACCTAATTCTGCCAATTGGCTCCTCAAACCTCTCTTAAATTTGCGTTCTTCTTTCGTTGATAAGATTGTTTCTTGTTTGAGGGAACGCTGGAGTAAACTCAAGAAATTCTGTGCCTCTTCTGGGGAGAGACATTGAAAAAGTGCGGGCAATTCTTCTAGACTTTGATTTAAAAACTTAGAAACATTGCTGGCTGAGGAGCGAATTGCACCCAAGGGAGTGTTAACTTCGTGAGCAACTCCAGCCACAAGTTGTCCTAAAGCTGCCATTTTTTCTGATTGAATCAATCCTTCTTGTGTGGCTTCTAGTTGTTGGAGAGTATCGCTTAATTCCTGATTTTTTTGGTGCAAAGCTGATTCAGCTTGTTTGCGATCGCCAATTTCTCGCCACACTGTGTATAAAATTTCCTTACCATCTAAAGGAATTACTGTCAGCAATACTTCTACCCAAAAATCTTCTCCGTCGGTGCGGCGGTGCATCCATTCAAACCGATGACTGCCTCGCAAGAAGGCTAGGGATGTCATTTCCTGGGCTTTGTCAAAAGAGTTTCTACCGTCAGGTTGAATCTCCGGGGAAATTTGCGCCGGATGCAGGGAAAGAAGTTGTTGTTTGTCTGTGCAACGCATCATTTTGACTGTTGCGGGGTTGCAGTCGATAAAAATGCCTCCATCTAACAACAAAATAGCATCGGCAGATTGCTCGTAAAGTTGTCGAAAACGAATTTCTGACTGCTGGAGTTCTTGGGTGCGTTCTTCGACTTTAGCTTCTAAGTTGGCATAGAGTTTGGCGTTTTCTATGGAGATAGCCGCTTGGGAGGACAAGATTTGTAAGACTGCTAATCTGTCAGGAGTAAAAGCATTTGTCGTCAGATTGTTTTCTAGATACAGAATGCCGATCGCCTTTCCTTGATTTTGAATTGGCAGACACAACACCGACCTTGGTTGCTGTTGAATGATATAGGTGTCAGCCGCAAAGTTAATCTCAACCGCCGCATCATTAATTACCAAGGTTTCTTGAGTGTGCCAGACATAGTTGATGATGGTGGTGGGAATTTCCTGAGAGTCAGCAACAGCAGTAGATTCGATGTTGCTGACTTGACCGCTAACACATTGAGTTGCGATCGCCAATGAATCTCCCTCTAGCAAAATCAGAGCTCCTTTTTGGGCTCCCGCATTCTCGATCGCCACTTGCATTAAAGCGGAGAGTAACTTATCGAGGTTAATTTCTTCTGACAGGGATTGAGATGCTTTGATTACTGTTGCTAAGTCCAGAATGCCGGAAACTCCCGAACTGGAATTTGTAACAGTTGCCGCCATCATTTGAGTAATTTTATCGCTCGTGTTTGAGCTGGTTTTTAGATCGAAGATAGGGGCGAGTAATTGAGGATAGCGATTGTCCAAATCATCAAGTTTTGCTTTAGCACCCCAGCGTGCGTAGCCGTAGTAAGCATCAGCGAGATACACTCGGGCGATTTTTTCTTTACCCCATGCGAGATAAAATTTGGCAGCGAGTTCGTTGGCTAAGGATTCATTCTGAATAAAGCCGTTTTCTCTTGCAGACGCGATCGCGCGATCGTATAACTCCATTGCCTCTAAGTTTTGTCCGCGTATCCGCGCTAATTCTGCCAATACCAGCAAATATTTATGCAGGAAATTTTCTGGACAATTAGTAGCCCATATTTCCAGCTTTTCCAGATTTTTATGTAAAATTTGCTGGCGCTCGTCTTGTTCCTTAATACTAGCTGTAGGATCGAGAGCGGTTAAAATCAACGAATCATATAAATAGTGCTGGGTTATATTAAAAAAACCTCCATCTATGCCCAGCATTTTGGTATTTTCTCTTGCTATCTTAAAGGCATCTGTATATTTACCATACATATATAAAATTTGAGTTTTCAGAGTATTCAGCCAGTGTATACCAATATAAAATTGATTTCTTTCCCACTTTTGTATAGTAAATTCTTCATTAAAACCTTCACCATCAAGCCGATATTTATTATAATTTAATCCTTGTAAATTCAAGATAGTGCGCTGTAGAGTTACAAACGCAGAAATCATATTTTCATCGTTAGTTCGCTCTACAAAACTCAAAAATTTTTCAGATTCTTGATAAACGCTTTCTAGATTTTCACCCACAATAAACCTCGTCCATATACTGTAAAATACAGAAAAAATACCCCAAACAATATTACCACATTCTAGATTGGCTTCATAAGCCTTCAGGTAAAGCGCTATGTTCGATTTTAAATGCTTTTTAAAGGGATTGATGATATGAGAAAATATATTATTAACTTTTCCTATCAAAGTTATATTATTAAATTTTTCTGCTACCTTTAAAGCCAGTTCGCCAAATTCATAAGCTAATTTGTAGTCGTGCTGATTTGCCAGCATCATGCCATAATTAACATAGGCTAAGGCTGATATATCTGTATTGCCTTGTTTTAATGTCATGTTGACCGTTTTCAGCACGCACAAATTTAGCCATTGCTGATTGCTGGCTAAGTAGCTTGCTGTCCAGAAATCCCCCAGCAGATGCATCGTAACCTTTGTATCGGTATCTTCTATTTCTGCTAAATCCAGTAAATCTGCGATCTTTGTGTCTCGAAGGGTTAATAGTAGTTCCTCCGATTCGGCTGCAATAGCTGTTGGCAATTCCTCTTGTTTGCTAGGCAAATCCAATCCAAACAATCTTAAGATATCTATACCCAATTGGATGGCTTCATTATTTCTTCCCTGGGTCATGCGGAGAGCCATGTATATAGTATAAATTTCTGCTAGTTCGAGTTTCGATCGACCGTTGTTCAAAGCAGTCGTTAAAAGTTGTTCGGCTTGCTCAAAACTCCCGGTTAAATATTCGCACTCACTCCGTTGTTTGTGCAGTTCAAATTTTAATTTGTAATTTTCTTCCCAATTACAATCTAGAAGTTTCATTGCTAAGCTAAAATGGGTTATGGCTGCTTTATAGGCATTGGAATTCTTGGCTTTTTGGCCGGCGATTAAATTAAATTCTGCTACTTCAGCTTTTTCTTTCGGGTCAGAAAGCAATTGTGCACCCTGATTGAGCTGGTTGACAATATCAAATATGTTGTTTTCTAGTTCTGCTTGAGGGGTATTTTTCAACAGCAGTTGCCCAATTTTCAGGTGTGTTGATTGTTTCCGATTTTCGGGTATCAGAAAATATGCCGCTTGCTGCACGCGGTCATGTAAAAATCTGTATGGAACCGATAAATTAGATGCTTGTGCAACTTCAACTGATTCGGAGCCTTGAAAAAATTTATAAACTTCAGTAATCGGAATAACTAACCCTTCTTGCAACGCCTTCCATAGATCTGCTGCTGTTTCTGCTTGAGATTTTTCGCAAACAATTGCCAGTGTAGCCAAGTCAAATTGATTGCCAATACAAGCTGCTAGTTTCAAAATATCCTGAGTATTTACCGACAACTTTTGCAACTGAATCGCCATAAACTCGACCACATCATCGGTCAAAGCCAGGGCCCCGATTTTGGCAATATCGCACTGCCAATAACCACAACTAAAATCAAACCCAATCAACCCATCTTCATGAAGGGATTTGACAAATTGAGTGGCAAAGAAAGGATTGCCTTGAGTTTTTGTGAAAACCAGTTCTGTCAAAGGAACTGCTTGTCCTGGCGGACAACTTAGCGTATCAGCAATTAGGTGATTTAGGGAAAATTTATCTAAGGGGGTTAAAGTAATTTGATTGACTGTTGCCGCCTCTTTGCGAATTTCATCTAAGGTTAGCATCAGTGGATGGGCGCCGGAAACTTCGTTATCCCGATATGCTCCCATTAACAACAGATAGCTGGTATCCTTTTCACCTACCAACAACTGCATTAGCTTCAAAGAAGCCGAATCTGCCCACTGTAAATCATCCAAGAAAACTACTAAAGGATGCTCTTTTGTGGCGAAGACTCGGATAAATTTACTAAAGAGCAAATTGAAGCGATTTTGAGCAGCATTACCTTCAACTGCTGGGACTGCGGCCTGTTTGCCAATTAGGTGTTCTAATTCGGGGATGACATCAATAATTACCTGACCATTTTCACCTAATGCTTCTAAAATTTTAGCTTGCCATTGGCGTACTTCTGCAGAACTTTCTGAGAGTAATTGTCGCATCAAATTCTGGAATGCTTGCACCCACGCAGAAAAGGGAATGTCGCGCTTGAATTGATCGAATTTCCCTTTGATGAAATAACCTCGTTGGCGGACAATTGGTTTGTGTATTTCGTTGATTACGGCGGTTTTGCCTATGCCGGAAAACCCTGCGACGAGCACGATTTCGACTCCACCTTGCTCCCCTTTACTAAAGGGAACCAGTTCGTTGCACTGGTTCCCCGCATTGAAGGAACCGGCGCGGGAGTGGAGGGGGGTGCTGACGCGATCGAATGCTGCTAATAATGCGTTAACTTCGGTTTCTCTGCCGTAGAGTTTTTCGGGAATGACGAAGCGATCGGCGATATCTCTAACGCATAAATTAAACTTTTCTATCTTACCTGTTTCTTGCCACTGCTGCCAACATCTTTCCAAATCGTATCGCAAACCAAAAGCATTTTGATAGCGGAATTGTGGATTTTTTGCCATCAATTTTACTGCGATTTCATTCAGCGCTATCGGGATATTTGGAACCAGTTCTATGGGTGGATTTGGCAGCTTCGCGAGGTGGGAGTGAACTAACTCCATTGGATCGCCACCTATAGATTTAAAGGGTAATTCTCCTGTCAGCAGTTCGTAAAATGTAACTCCCAGCGAGTAAAAATCAGTGCGGTAATCGATACCTCGATTCATTCTCCCGGTTTGTTCGGGAGACATATAAAGCAGCGTTCCTTCCAGAACGTTAGGACTGATAATTTCTTGGTTTTCTCGGGGCAAGAGGGAAGAAATACTGAAGTCAATAATTTTGACTTCTTTGGTATTGGGATTAATTAGAATATTTTGGGGTTTAATATCTTTATGAATGATGCGATTTTGATAGAGTCCTTCTAATACTCGGACAATTTGAATTGCGATCGGTAAAAAATCTTCAATACTTAGTTGGCGATCTGCGGTATATTCGGCAAGGGAGATGCCGCCAAAATCTTCCATGACTAAGGCAAAACCGTTGCGGTAGTTTAAGAGTGCCAGCGGTTGGACAATGCCTGTTAGGGCGAGATTTTTGGTGATTGCGTACTGATTCCGAAACTGTATGAGTTCGTTAAAAGTGGGATATTCGCTTTGCAGGATTTTGATCGCGACGGGTTGTTGGTCTGATTCGGAAATCGCTCGGTAAACTTGGGTTCTGGAGCCGTTGTAAATGCGATCGAGGATGCGATACCCGGGAATTGTTAGTGAAGTATCTGTCATGGGATTTTAGATTTTAGATTTTAGATTTTAGATTTGAACTAAAACAATCCAAGTTTAGGGAAGCTTCAAGTATTTATTTTATAAGTCATTCAACCTATTGCCTAATTTTTTAGCCGTAGGGTGCGTCAGGGGGGAAATTCCCTTAGTAAGTTGTCGCCACATTCTGCCCTGACGCACCCCACAATAGCTAACCGTAGGGTGCGTCAGGGAGGAAATTCGCTTAGTAAGTTGTCGCCACATTCTGCCCTGACGCACCCTACAATAACTGCATATAGATTTAATTTTTTGGACTGGCTGGCGTGCCCACCCCACAAGTTTTAAGCAACAGAATTGTTACAATTAGATGTGCACTAGCTTATCGACAGGGACTAAAGGATGTTCGATGAAAGACAGATGCACCGTAGAGTTCTAAAGCTAACTTATGTTTAGCTGTACCATATCCTTTGTTGTTTGTCAAGTCATATTCGGGATACTTGACGGCCATACGCAGGATTAATTCATCGCGCCAAACTTTGGCGACTATGCTAGCGGCGGCAATCTGAATCGATCGCGCGTCGCCCTTCACCATCGTCTCTTGGTCGATCGCCAAATTAGGAATTCTTTGATTCCCATCAACCAAACACAAATCAGGAGTAACATTCAGCTTCAAAATCGCCCGTTTCATTGCCAACAAAGAAGCCTGCAAAATATTTAAACGGTCAATTTCCTTAACCGAAGCCGCACCAATTTGACAGTCAACCGCCACAGCCCGAATCTTCGCAGCTAATCTGCTTCGGGCGGCGGCACTCAACTGTTTGCTGTCGCGCACCCCGCAACTTACTAATTCTTCGAGAACTTCGTCGGGCAAAATGCAGGCCGCAGCCACCACTGGCCCGAACAAAGCTCCTCTTCCTACTTCATCTACACCTGCAATTATCCGAGGGAGATTGGGGGAGGGGGAGAGGGGGAGATTGGGGGAGGGGGAGATTGGGGGAGAGGGAGAGGGGGAGAGGGGGAGATGGAAAGATGGGAAGAGAGTAAAAATTTCTACTTCTTCCTTCTTCCGACTTCCTTCTTCCTTCTTCCTTCTTCCTTCTTCCTTCTTTCTTCTTTCTTCTTCCTTCTTCCCTCTTCCTTCTTCCTTCATAATCACTCATCCAAAACAGCAGAGGAGCGGCGGCGGCGGCGCCTGTTGATCGCAGGCTCCTCGGGTTCGCTCGATTCGATCGCCCGATCGGATTCGATCGCCTCATCAGATTCGATCGCCTCATGAGATTCAATGGGCTCATAGGATTCGATCGGCTCATAGGATTCGATCGGCTCCTCTGAGAAAGCCATCACCTCGTCGGCTTCTTCCATCGGCTCAAAATCATCATCGGTTTCGTCTTCGCCGATCGAACTTATGCCGTAAATTTGGGCCTCATCATCATCATCAGCATCGTCATCCTCAGCAAATACCGGCCGGGCAACCGACATTTCTGAATAATAATCCTGTTCCTCAACATTCTGTGCTGGCGCAGGCGCTTCAAATTCAAATTCGAGCTGCTCAAAAGGCGGCTTATTCGGCCCTGCTCCGGGGAGTGTCACCGAAACGATCGCATTCTTAGGATTTTTGACGCTGCGATCCGTCAGCACCAAAGGAGAAACCCCCATCAGAGCATAAACATCCTGCTCCTCCGGTGTCATTTCCACCGAAATCACCTCGGGAGGCTCCACCATCGGCTTCAGCAGCTCAGACTTAGTTGGGCGCACGCGATCGAATTCCTCGCGCCTGCCAACAGTCGCCATATTCACCAGCCCGAAGCCCTCTGAAGCTGCGCGGATACCGGGGGGTGCCTGATACTCAGAGCGCGGCTCGGCGACGGGCGTGCTGGAAGTATTCGGGAGCCGCAACTTGCTGCGTATCGGTTCCTCCTCGGCCACCACGGCAAAAGGCTCTTCGCCAATCCGGCGGCGGCGGCGCCGTCTGGTTCCGTTGCCTAAATCCTGATAGCTGGGATGGTTGAGCAAGTCCAAAGCCGAGGCGTTGCCACCGGTTTCAACAAAATCCAAACTTTCGCTAGACGGTTCCCAAGCAGCCCGAGCAGGTTCGGGGGAACGTTCTTCTCTTACTGGTGCAGCAGTTGCAGCAGCTACCGGCGCCAAGCTGCGGCGTTCCAATCCTTCTGGCAAGTTCAACATCACCCGGTTGGAGGAAGTCACAGTGCGATCGGCTGCTTCCCGCACCGCTGCCGCGAAATCTTCTTCGCCCGGGAGTTGCACCAGATGACCCAACCCGCTGCAAGTAGGGCAAGTGTGGCCGAACAACTCGTAAATATTTTGACCTTGGCGTTTGCGGGTGAGTTCTACCAGTCCCAATTCCGAGAGTTGAGCGATTTGCGGCCGAGATTTGTCAGCTTTGAGAGCTTTATTGAAATGTTCCAGCACCTGCAACTGATCGCGGCGGGATTCCATGTCGATAAAGTCAACAATAATTACTCCGGCAATATTGCGGAGTCGCAGTTGTCTGGCAATTTCCGTGGCTGCTTCGCAATTTGTCCAGAGTACCGTTTCGCGAGCCGTTGCCGATCGAGTAAACGAGCCGGAGTTGACATCGATCACCGTCAGCGCCTCAGTCGGCTCGATAATCACATAACCGCCCGAAGGTAAATCTACCCTAGGTCTGAGAGCTTCTCGAATCGCAGCGTTAACGCGGAAAAATTCTAAAATCGAGGCGCGCTCTCGGTGGTGGTCGATCAAAACTCCCGCAGGAAGTTTACCGCCGTTCCAGCTCATCAACTGCTGCTTGACTCGCTTGATGCCATTTTGCGAGTCCACCACAATCCGATTCACGTCACCGCTGAACATATCCCGCAATACCCGCTGGATAAAATCGTCATCGCGGTTGAGCAGTGCCGGCGCCCGCGTCGAACCACCTTCGAGTTGCACGGCTTCCCACTGCTTTTGCAGCACTTCCAAATCTTCCATGATGGCTTCTTCGGTCATGCCTTCGGCTTCGGTTCTTACTAGCAGCCCCATCCCGGCCGGTTTCACCAAAATAGCCAGGGCTCGGAGGCGGTTGCGCTCGGCTTCCGACTTGATGCGGCGGGATAGATTGACTCCCCTGCCGTAGGGCATCAATACCAAATATCGCCCAGGCAGAGTGATATTGCCTGTCAGCCGGGGGCCTTTGCTGCCCGTCGGTTCTTTCATCACCTGTACCAGCACTTTTTGCTGGGGGGTCAGGAGTTCTGTAATTGCTCCTGCCGATCGTTTGAGCCGCAGCGGGCCGAGGTCTGTGACGTGCATGAACCCGTTGCGTTCTGGGTCGCCAATATTGACGAAGGCCGCATCTATCCCGGGGAGTACATTTTCGACAATTCCCAAGTAAATGTCGCTGACTTGGTGGCTGCCTGTGGCTACCACGAGTTCTTGGATTTGATCTTCTGAAAAGACGGCAGCAATCCGATGCTGCTCTGCTATAACTATCTGCTTTGTCATTCAATTTCCTCAAAAAACTGGCAGCAAGTTAGAGACACTAACGCGCTTAGAGTGCCTCTGACTTTAACTGTAATTAGTAGTAGCAGGAAGAGTTATTAGTTGTGAGTTGGTGCAGGGTGGAAGGAAATTTAACTGTTAACTGTTCACTGTTTACTGTTCACTGTTCACTGTTCACTGTTCACTGTTCACTGTTCACTGTTCACTGTTCACTGTTCACTGTTCACTGTTCACTGTTACAGATAAAGTAGTTAAACCCGCCCGATCGAGAGTTATGAGTTATGCTCGGCAGATTAATCTGAGAGATAGAAATAAGGAGGCTTTGATCGAGTTAGCAATATTAAGTTGTGAGTTGAGAATTGCTTGACTCAATACTCAAAATTCAACACTTGCAACTCTTCCTTTGAACTCAGCGAATAAATTCAGCGACAATCCCACCAATTTCTTAACACACAACTGAACATACAACTTAACACTACGAACTGATAACTCCCCTTGCGTGGTGGTTGAGGGCTGGTTTTGAGCGAAAGTAAGTAGGAGTGAAAGCGTAAGGACTTTTGTTGAATTCTTGCGCGATCGCACTCAACTGACTCTACTCTTGGCATTCGACTGCAACTTTCGCCCCTGCCAACCCTAAAACCTGGTCAGTCGATTTTAGATTTTAGATTTTAGATTTTAGATTTACTGCACAGATGCAATCTGGGAGCTTGAACTAGGGTCTAAAACCTAAAATTTTGGGTTCTCCACGACGATTGTCGGGGGCTTCTCTCCGTTTTCGATCGAGGTTAGTCGATTAAAGAATTGAAGAATTTTAGATTTTAGATTTGCCGAACAGATGCAATCTGGGAGCTTGAACTATGGTCTAAAACTGCGATCTCTCTACGACTGAAGTCTGGGGCTTGTATCCGTTTTCGATCGAGGTCAAAAAGATCTATTGTTGAATACCAGCAGAGCGGCTTGAACCGCGAGATTTTTGAGTAAGCCGACGATCGACAACCAGTCGATCGAGCGAAATTAATCGATCAATTTGGTTCAGGCCCCGCTCCTGCGGGTTTGGCGCTAGATTTAGCCCGTGAATGTACAAAAAGGCTTGAAGTCTTGAACAGAAGCAATTTGCACCCAGCCCGCGTTGCTGGTTGACTCTTAGCGGCGAGCGACAAAAGCGCTCAAGCCGCTGCGGCTTCCATAACAAGCAATTATAGCGTGAAACGATACATCCCGATAGGGAAGCTAAGAGTGAAATATTCCACTGCGACTTCCCTATTTTAACCATAACCCAGGATGAGCTGACTGCGTTGTACCTGCAGAAGCTGAATTTCTTGCTGGCTAACTTGTTCGAGCATGAAAACAAGATGTTCGGGCTTGAGCAAGTTGCCATCGCTGCGACAACTGCCGGTATAGCGCAAGACGGCTGTACCTTCGGATTTGGCACTTTCGAGTTTCTGCTCTACAAGTTCGAGTTTGTGCAGCCTTTCGCGCAAATTGACATCGCGAGTCTTTCCCGACTTAGTAGTGTGCACCCGCCAAAAAGCCGAACTTTGGACGATCGCCTGTACCCAAGCCTCCCAGTTGGCAGTATCTGCGACCCTGACAGCAGCAGAATGCTCCCGGTCAGATTCGCCATTTTCTGCCCGCGACCCTGTTGCTGCGACAGTAATCACGTACTCTGCGGCTTCTAACAACTGACTGGCAGAAGGAGCTTTGAGGTCGATCGGCTCAACCCTGTAAATCGGAATATTTTCCGGCAGAGTTGCGGCCAATTTTTCCCGGAAAATCTCAATATCGATCGGCTCAGTCAGCTCAAAATCAACAATTTCCCCAGTGCTCGCAACGCCCAGAGGCAGGGCATTTGCCACAGAAATTCGAGGATTCGGGTGGAAGCCGCCGGTAAACGAAATCGGTAAATCGGCCCTGCGGACAACTCGATCGAACAATCGCAGCAAATCCAAATGGCCAACCAAAGCCATATCGCCCACCTTCCCGAACCAAACCCGAAAACGCTGTTTCCGCTGCGTATCCGGCACGAATTCCCCAGCAAACTCGGGAATTGGCAGGGCATCCACAACCACATTGTGTCCGAAATCAGTGCCGCAAACCCCGCAGCGCGAACACCCTTCAAAGGAACAGTCAGGAACCGTCGCTGCTTCCAAAGCCTTTTGCAAGTCAATTTTAAGCCAGTTTTTGTCGATCCCCGTGTCTAAGTGATCCCAAGGTAAAGGTCGATCGAGAAAGAGGGGGAGAGTGGGAGATGTGGGAAAATCTTCCTTCTTCCTTCTTCCGACTTCCATCCGACTTCCATCCGTTACATCCGTTACATCCGTTACATCCGTTACAGAATCCGTTGCCGAACTTCCTTCTTCCTTCTCCTCTTCCTTCTCAAAAAGATTCCATTCACCGCTTTCGACTTGGCGGTATTTCCAAGTAAGGCCAGATTCATCGATCGCCCTTGTCCAAGCCTTGTATGCTGTATCCAAACTTTCCCACCAAGCATCCATACCAGCGCCCAGTTCCCAAGCGCGGCGGACTACAGCGCCCAAACGCCGATCGCCCCTACCGACAAAATCCTCCATTGCCGAAATCCGCACATCAGTATAATTCACCTTGATATTTCTCATCGCTTTGAATTCACCCTTCAGCAATTTTTGCTTCCGTGAAAACTCGGCAGTAGAAACCGAATGCCACTGAAAAGGAGTGTGAGGCTTGGGCGTAAAATTAGAAATTGTCAAGTTAAAATTCAGTGACCGCCGGCCATTAAGCCTGCATTCTCTTTGCAGCCAGCGGACTGTTTCGGCGATACCCAGAACATCAAAATCTGTTTCTCCGGGCAAACCGATCATAAAATACAGCTTGATTTTATCCCAACCGCGATCGACCGCAGTTTTGACACCCCGCAACAACTCTTCGTTTGTCAAACCTTTGTTAACGATGTCGCGCATCCGCTGCGTGCCGGCTTCCGGGGCAAAAGTCAAACCGCTTTGCCGCGTGCCGCCGAGAATGTCGGCAATATTATCGTCAAATCTGTCAACCCGCTGGCTGGGTAGAGACAGAGAGATATTTTTGTCTTTGAGGCGGTTTTTGATTTCCATCCCGACAGCCGGGAGTGCCAGATAGTCGGAACAACTCAGGGAAAGCAGGGAAAACTCGCTGTGCCCGGTGGCTTTCATCCCTTGTTCGATCGCCTCTACGACTTGCTGCGGTTCCACATCGCGGGCGGGGCGAGTCAGCATTCCCGGCTGACAGAAGCGGCAGCCGCGGGTGCATCCCCGGCGGATTTCGACTGTCAGTCTGTCGTGTACTGTCTCGACGTAGGGTACTAGCCCGATCGAATAAGCTGGTATGGGAGTCGCGACTCGGCGCAGAATTTTTTCTGGGACTTGCGGGCGGTTGGGATGAACAGAACCGTCTGCTGCCATATCATAGAATTGCGGCACGTAAACGCCGGGAATTTGCGCTAAATCCAGCAGCAGTGCTTCTCGGCTCAAATTATTAGTTTTGCCTTCTGTCAAAATCAAGCCAATTTCTGGCAGCAATTCTTCTCCATCTCCCAAAGCGATGAAGTCAAAAAAGTCAGCGTAGGGTTCGGGATTGGATGTTGCGGTTTGCCCGCCAGCAAAAATCAGCGGCAAATCTCCCCCATTTTGGGCCTTTGTCGCTCTTTCTTTCCAAGTTAGGGGAATGCCGGCTAAATCCAGCATTTCCAGAATGTTTGTTGCTCCGAGTTCGTAGCTGAGGCTGAAGCCGAGAATATCAAATTCTGTGAGCGATCGCCTGGATTCTACAGCAAACAGCGGAGTTTTGGTCGTTAGCGCAGCCCTCGGAGAGGATCGCAGTTTTGCTGCTAAGTCTGGTGCGGGCAAATAAGCTCGATCGCACAACTGTCTCGGTAAGGCATTCAAAATATTGTAAAGGATGATGTGCCCGAGATTGGAAGCACCAACTTCGTACACTTCTGGGTAAGTGAGCACCCAGCGCACAGAAGCTGCATCCCAAGGCTTGCGTGCAGCCCCCAACTCGTTTCCTAGATAACGAGCAGGCTGATTGATTTCTGCTGTAAGTAATTCTTCGACTTTTACTGCCACGGCTCGACTCGCTCAATACTTGCGACTAGAGAGCAGCCTACCTTAAAATCTGCCAACACGCCAACGGCAATCAGTTGATTTTAGATTTTAGATTTTAGATTTTAGATTTTTGAATTGATTTGCAGCCCAGAGAATCACCGGAGCCTGAACAAAAGCCTAAAATTTTGGGAGCATTCACGACGATTGTACGCCGCACGGTACCCGTTTCTGGCGGCTCCTCTGTCTTTTGGGGCATTTAACTCAATTTGCTGTGTTTTGTTGCGTGTTTTCACTGATGAGCAGGTTCTAGGAGTGATTTTTTACCATAAAGAATTGGTTTAAAGCCGCAGCCCCGGGAGAAATTAAAATCCGACTATTCATTACTCCAATCCTCGGACTACCAGGTAGAGGTCGCTGCTTGCTGTCAACTGTCAACTGTCAACTGAAACTGGAGTTTGCTGCTTCAAAGCTTTCGACATTTTCAAATATCTCAAAAACTCGATCGAGTTGGCTGAGCTCAAGAATCATCCTAATCCCGGCGGAAACTGAACACAGACTAAACCTGCGTCCCATTTTTTTCGCCTGCTTGAGGCCGGAAATCAATGCCATCAAACCCGCACTGTCAATAAATGTTACTGCGCCAACATCCACGAGTACCGCTACCACCCCGGGGGCTGAAATTGCTGCGGTTAGTTGCTGTCCGAATTCTCCGGCTGTAGCTGCATTCAGGTGGTCTAGGGGTCGAATCACCGTAATTGCTTTGTGGGCAAGAAGTGTCTGCATATATCAAACCTATGATTTCTACGTATTTTCAACTACTTCACTGGACGGATGTAAGCCTAAACCTACTTGATACCTACGAGCCTAACTCGCTCTGAGGAAAACCGACCAGTTGTTTTCAGTAAGTTTACTGAATCTTTATTTATTTACTCTTTTTTATGAAATTTTCCGCAAGATTTGGGGAGTAAAGGTAAGCTACTATACGATTTTTTATTTGGGCGAGCAGGTTTAATATTGGCAATGGTAAAAATTGCGATCGACCTTGCCTTAGCTGTTAGGTTAAACGGAGCAATGTAATTGAAATCACTGGTTAGTTCTGATTTAGATCACTCGCGCGATCGACTGTTAAGATGACAATAAAGCTGTACGGAGTTCTCCGATATACTATGCAAGCAACTCATGCTATTCGTCAACTTGTAGAAAAAGCCCTCTACATTAAGCAGTTGACGCCTGACATTGAAAACGAAATCAACAACGAGCTCACCCGTTTGGGCTACATCTCGGATATTGATTATGAGGCTTTAGAGTTATTAATGGATGAAATGGATGCTGGCCGGGTGCAATTGGTATCTAGTCGATAGTTGGAACCGGAGGGCACCCAAAAATCACAAATTGAAAAAAAATCCTTGCACGGTGGGAAAAACAAAAGTCCCAGAAGCATTTACCCCGGCACGGTACTTTTCCCAGCTCACACCCAGTTGATGAGCTTGATGTTTGAGGCGATGGTTTGTTCACCTCACTATCACAAAAATACTTTGACTTCAATTAAATATATAACTTTTGGGGCTTGACAAATGAGCTTAGGAATGAGAATTAAATAACTTATAATTTGATGGTTCTTGTGGGATGGGCGGGAGAGCCCGTCCAGAAAGGACGGGCTCTCCCGCCCATCCCACTTTCAAGAGTGTAAATTATTTAATTTGCGATCCTTAGATAGTAATTTATTCTAATTATTGCTGTTACCGGACTGAGACAGAAACTTGGTTTGGAACGATCGCAATTAAATTGGTTCGCTCCTTCGGACTTCACTCATCCTCCCCATGAGAGACGACTCATATCATGTCCGGTGCATTACCATAAAAAAACGGTTCGTAGTGCGGACTTCAGTCCGCAGCATAAAGCGGACTGAAGTCCGCGCTACGAACCTTACAGGCGCGATCGTTAGTTGTGTAAAGTTTGGTAAAAAAGCTGCGGGATTTGCATAAAAAAGAACAAGTTGCGCCGATAGCTCAAATAGAGAGGCCCGCGTCAAGCGTGGCGAGATAGCTTGTCAACTTGTATCTCAACCCATCTAATATGTCACGAGAACCAGATAGCACGGAAACTTCAATCAATAGTCTATTTGCCAAAATCGAGAGCTTGCTGGTGCAGACTTGGCAAGAAACAGGCCACGGATGCCTAACTATTGAGAGCGAAAAAATTAGTCCCAAAAAAATCAAAGTAATTATTCGAGGCTCTACCCACTATCGTTATGTTATTAGCCCTGAAGGCATAAACGAGTGGGTTTCAAAGCAAATTGCCGAAGGGGATTGAGGGATTAACGGTTGGGTTAACGTCATTGGTCATTGGTCATTGGTCATTGGGGATAGGGCCTAGGGCCTAGGTCATCGGGCAAACAGGGCAAACAGGGCAAACAGGGCAAACAGGGCATAGGTCAAACAGGGCAAACAGCGCATTGCTCATTGGTCATTGGTAATTGGTCGTTATATATAGCGGTTCGATCGCGTAGTGAGGTATGCCCACCCAGGCCTAGGGCCTAGGCCCTAGGCCAGTCGTAGCTCATCTTTCTGAGACTCGGCTATAATGTGCGATCGCTCCTATCCAAGAAAACTGATTTTTAGTGAGGATTTCCATCCTCGCCGAGTCAATCAAAAATCGATCGCCCGCGCCGCCAAACTTGCCACCACCGCCACCAACTCACCAGCATCGAGAGGCTTGGGCACGTGAATTTGAAAACCCTGCCGCAGCGCCCGCACCCGTTCCTCTACTCTACCGTAAGTTGTGAAAGCCACCGCCGGAATTTCCCTGTGGGCCATTCGCTCCCGCACTTGGGGCAGGAGAGACTCTCCATCAGCGGTTTCTATCCCGAGATCGATCGCCAACACATCCGGATTCAGCCTAGAAATCGCTTCCAAGGCTTCCATTCCCGAGACTGCCGTCTCCACCTCGGCCCCGCAATCTTCGAACACTGTCCGCGCAAAATCCAGGGAATCCCCGTCGCCATCAACCACCAACACCCGCACTCCCGAAAGGTTGCTGCTGACAAAAGACTCATTCATCAGGGATCTGGCCGGGGTTTCTCGAACCACAAACTCCCCAGCCCCGGCAACAGAAAATCCGCCGTCGCCCTCTTGCTGTTTAATTGGCAATCTCACGAAAAAGCTCGCTCCTTGTCCTTGGCCAGCCGATTCTACTTGCACCGTCCCCCCGTGCATTTCCACAAAATGGCGCACTAGAGCCAAACCCAAACCCAATCCGTTGTACGATCGCGTTGCAGAGCTGTCAGCTTGGCTGAAGCGCTCGAAAACGTGCGGCAAAAACTCTGCCCGAATCCCTTGTCCCGTATCGCTGACTTCAATTTCCACACTAGGCGGCGACAAATTTTCACCACAGGCGGATTGTCCGGGGATACTCGTCCTCTCCACCTTGTGCAGCCCCACCCTCACTTGTCCTCCGTCAGGAGTAAACTTAATCGCATTCGACAGCAAATTCCACACCACCTGCTGCAAGCGGCCGGAATCGCCAAAAATCCGCCCCGCAGAGGAGTCGAAATCCGTCACAATTTCAATATTTTTTGCCCCAATCGCCGGGGCGAGAGTTTCTATTGCACCTTCAACAGTCGAAATCAAATCTACCCACCGCAAATTCAGCGACAGTTGGCCAGTCATAATCTGCGACACGTCCAACAAATCTTCAATTAGCGTCCCCAGCGATCGCGTATTGCGGTCGATCGTTTCCAGAGCCTTAACAGTCGTTTTTTCATCAAACTTGCGGTAGCGCAACAGTTGCGCCCATCCCAGCATCGCATTCAACGGCGTCCGCAATTCGTGGGACAAAGTTCCCAAAAACTCGTCTTTAATCCGGTTCGCCCGCGCCAATTCCTCAGCTCGATCGTGCAGTTCTTTTTCCAACTCCTTGCGAACCGTCAAATCCAGAATAAAAGCCACTGATTCTTGCCGCTTTTCCCCCAACAAAATATACCCCACCAACACCGGAATCCGGCTGCCATCGGGCCGAATGTATTCCTTTTCGTAGGGAGTACAAACGCCCTCGGCCTTTGCCTCTGCGATGCCGATTTCGTCCAGCCGCAGGTACTCCGGCGGTGTAATGTCAATCCAGCGGAGTTCCCCGCGCTGCAACTGTTCCCGCGTGTAGCCAACCAGGCGCAAAAATTCGTCGTTAGCCTCACTGATACCCCCGTCAACATCGCCAAATAGAATCCCGATCAAGTTAGATTCTGCCAACATTCTCAGCTTTTCTTGACTGGCTTTGAGTGCTGCTTCTGCTTGTTTGCTATCGCTCACATCTTGGATGTAAGCCGACAAACCAGAATCGGAAGGATAAAAACGCACTTCCAGCCACTTGTTCAATAAAGGTACAAATTCTTCATACTCGACGGTTACCTTTTCGGCTAATGCTTGAGTTGCCATTTCGTAACACTGTAAATCGACAACCTTGGGAAAAATATCCCGAATATTTTTCCCAATTAGTTCGACTTGTGACTTACCTAAAAGCTCCATAGCTTTGTGATTAATATAGGTGTAGTTCCAGTTCAAATCGAAGGCGACAAAAGCGTCGGTAATGCTTTCTAGAATGTTAGTAATTCGAGCGTTTGCTGATAGTAATGCTTGAGCTGTTTCTTCTGCTTGCTTGCGAGCTGCTTGTTCGCGGGACAAAGCCATAACGCGTTCTTCTTCTGCCAGTTGGCGATCGCTAATATCGATGCAAGAACCGATGTAACCGGCAAAAGTGCGATCGGGTCTGTACAGGGGTACCCCCGTACTCACAACCCAGCGGTATTCCCCGTCATAGCGCCTCAAGCGGTACTCGATCCGGTACTCGCTGCGGGCATCGAAGGCCCTCCGGTAAACATCCATATATTTTGGCAAGTCGTCAGGGTGCAAGCTTTCCATCCAACCGATGCCGATTTCTTGCGCCAAAGTTTTACCGGTAAACTCCAACCAAACTTTGTTAAAGTAATCGCCAAGTCGATCGATATCCGACATCCAAATCATCACCGGCGCGGTATCTGCCATCATCCGAAACCTGGCTTCGCTTTCTTGACGCTGTGCTTGAGCTGCTTTGCGAGCGAGTCTTTCTTTAACTTCCCGCAGGGCCCGCTCGATCGACGGCACCAACCGCGTCAAACGCCGTTTGAGAACGTAGTCTGTAGCGCCACTTTTCAAAGTCTCAATTGCCACTTCCTCGCCCAAAGTAGCCGACACAAAAATAAACGGAACTCCCGGACAAGTAGCGCGGGCTATTTCCAGCGCTGCTATCCCGTTAAAACAAGGCAGCATATAATCTGCCAATATAATATCAACACACTGTTTTTCCAGCGCTACGGCAAAATCTTCCCGAGTTTCCACGCACAGCAGAGAAAAGTCGAGACCGCCATCCATGAGATATGCCTCAATCAGCTCGGCATCTAGGGGACTGTCCTCTACTAAGAGGATATTGAGCGTTTTCACAAAAATTCCTTAATATATTTTACAGAAAAATGCAATCAAAAATCCTTGAATACTTCCATTATTTACCTAATTTCCTTTGCCATTCTAAAGAAAAGATAAAAAATGCTCAGCTTACTGCTGGAACCTCTGCGCCAGGAAAGCGACTGCATCCTGAGTTCCGATCGCAAAACAACTATCTTTCTGAGTTTTGAACACAGAATAACCCGATTTCTACGCAAAATCTCTGATATTAGTTTAAAAAAATAATGCAACTTTAGGCAACCTGCAAACCCATACAGAATAACTCATGACCCATCTCAAATCTCTAATTTCAAATCCTGCGATCGATCGACCTTAACCCAGAAACCGGGTTTTTGACTCAAATACGGTTCTGACCATTTTATAGCAACTGCCTGAACATACGCATCTATCCCAAGATAGATCTTTGGAAACTCGCTTTAATTCATAAACCCAGTTTCTTCAAAAAATTGTTTTTTGACCGCAATAGACAATTTAAATGCGTTTGTTCTTGATGCACACAAACTAGGTTTTTACGAAACATACTGAATTACACACCACCTTAGCAACGAATGTATTTGCCGTCAATATTTATCAACAAAAAAAACAATTAGACACTAAGCCACCGACACAATACTAGCTCGTTCGTAAGGCAATTTGTTAGTCGGCAAAACCTCGATACTAATTTCCAGCGAATCCAAACCTGGATTTTGTGCCAGCAGCTTTTGCGTCAAATTTTTATTCAAAATTTCCCAGAAATCCGTTTCATTTGGATAATTAACCAAAAAATCGTCTATGCTTTTGTAAATCGGCACAAAGTCGGGATATTCAGCCTGCGTAATTCCTGGCTTGTACTGATACTTAACATCAATGTTCAGGTTATTCAAACCCTGGTGAGCGATCGAATAATTAGGAATCTTGAAATCCCAGGCTTCCCCTAATTTACCATTTGTAGTGCGAGTAACGGTACTGCTGCGATCGTAAGGCAATCGATTCGTCGGCAAAACATCCAAATCAACCGTCACCGAAGAAATTGCTGGATTTTCGGCAAGCACTTTTTCTGTCAAATTTTTGTTAACAATTTCCCAAAAATCCGTTTCGTTAGGATAGTTAACTAAAAAATTGTCAATGCTCTTGTAAATCGGCACATAATCGGGATACTGATAATTTTGAATGCCCTCTTTGTACTGATAATTTACATCAAGATTCAGGTTATTTAACCCTTGATGGTTAATTGGGTAGTTTGCCGCTGTAAAATTCCACTTCTCGGTCAGTTTAGCATCGGAAGGCAAGAAAGTAATTCCTACTGGGCGCTTGAGATTGCTGTTGGGAGGGACAAAAATAGAACTGTTACTCGACAAAGGATTGCTCGATATTGGCAGCGGTTCGTCAGTCTTGCCATTATACCGCAAAACCGCGCCAACATTGTTAGCATTGGCGCGGTTATCAAAGCCAACTGCAAACAAATTGCCGATCGGCGAAAATGCCAAACCACCTACATAATTGCTACTGGGGGAAGTATCAGTATAATTGGTAGATAAAACCTTGACCAACTCCCCACTTTTTAAATTGTAGCGCCTGATATCGTTAGCAAAATCGCTCACATAAAGGTCGCCGTCAGCGGGCCCGATTGCCATGCCCAAAAGACTCACAAATCCCTGACTCCGAGGCGAAGGATCGGGGGAAGCAAAGATACTTGACTGCCCGGTTTGCGGGTTGTAAAGCAGCACCTGACTGGGCAAACCTGGGCTAAAATCAGCTTTGCCATCGCGAGCAACACTCCCCTGCGTTGTCACGTACAAATTGCCGTCAGGAGCAAACAGTAAATTGTTCGGCCCATTCAATCCTCCCGCTTGCTGATTACCCGTTGCAAATACATCAATAAATTGTCCTGTTTTGCCGTTGTATCGAAGGATTTTTTTAGTCAAAAAACTGCTGACATAAAAATTACCGTCAGGGCCAAAAGCTAAACCGTAAGGACGAGACAATCCGCCAGTTTCATCAACATTTGTGTTCGGATTGTCGCCGACAAACTTGTCAATAAATGCGCCCGTAACTCCGTCATACCGCAATAGGGCAGATGCTGTCGGTTGTCCCGAATTTCCGGGCTTGTCACCGCTGGCAATGTAAATCTCCGGCTTACCGTCTCCGTTGACATCTGGGCCAAAAAGAATTGTATCTGGACTAGACAAACCGCCGCTTCCCGCTGGAATCAATTCGCCTAGAAGATTGCCCGTATTGCCGTCAAATCCCAGGACATTATTGCCTCTGGTATTGCCCACTAGGAAAGTTCCTTGAGGATTGCTGGGTTGAGTGCGAGTAACTTTGCTGGTGCGGCTGTAGGGTAATGTTTGGCTTGGCAAAACGTTCAAGTCGATCTTAATTGCTGCCAAGGCGGGATTTTCGTTGAGGATATTTTGAGTCAATTTTTTATTGACAATTTCCCAGAAATCTGTCTCATTGGGATATTTGGTTAAAAAGTTATCAATGCTCTTGTAAATTGACAGGGAATCGGGATATTCGCTTGCGGAAATTCCGGTTTTGTACTGGTAATCAACATCAAGATTTATCTTGTTCAATCCTTGGTGATTAATTGCGTAGTCTTTCAAGGAAAAGTTGCCATTTTATTTAAGTTGACCGGCACGACTGCGGAAAACTGTAGTTGCTCGTTCCTAGGGCAATCTGTTCGTTGGCAAAACTTCGAGTTGGATGGTAACATCGGTCAGTGCGGGATTTTCGTCTAGCACTTTTTGACTCAGATTTTTGTTAATATTTTCCCAGGTGTCAGTTTCGTTGGGGTAGTTAATTAGGAAGTTATCAATACTTTTGTAGATTGGCACAAAATCGGGATATTCATTTTTGGTAATTCCGGGTTTTAAGTCGTAACCAATTTTGATGTTGAGGGTGTTTAAACCTTGGTGGTCGATGGTATAATCTTTGAAATTGAAAGCCCATTTTTCTGAAGGTAATAGCGCAGCAGTTCGGGATTGCGATCGCTCTGGAGCGCTACCAGCATCACCCACAGCAAAATCCATCCCTGTAAGTTCGTCTCTCTGAATTTGAGTGGAGATATCGGTTTGGGATGTTAGACTGCGATCGAATTTAAGATTGTCGTCTGGTGAGTGCGGGAGCCGGAAGTTGGTGATTTGGTCAAAAATGTCGTTAGCGAAGCCCTCGTAGAGGATCGCACTACCAGTGGCACCGGCAACCAAATCGGATGTTTGAGTTAAATCGGATCTGGTATAAAATAAAACATTAGTATCGGCGACTGCCATTGGGTTCAATCGATTTAGGCGATCCTCTACGAGGGCTTCGCTAACGAACTTACTGCCAAATAAGTCTGGTATTTCTCCTGAAACACCCGCAATATTTCCCTGAAGAGGTTTTGCTTCAAACAGTCCGGCTGTATTCAACATAAGCTATTATTGGCGAGATTCCCGCGATCGCAGATAAATGTGCCTATATTTTACGGTTTTTCAAAGAATAGTCAATCGATTTGAGATTTGAGATTGGAGATTTACTTGCAGAATTGAATTTGGGATTATGAACTTTGGTGTAATTTTTTTGACTTTCCAATCAGGAGTCTACGTGGCACGATATCCATTTTTTAGCGGAGTCAAATAGTTTAAGAAGTAGTTTGCATTTGAGAAACATTTAATCTAAAGTCTCTCACCTTTCTCGATCGCAGTTCTGTCAAGTTCTCAAAAAATAGATTGTCCGATGGGAGTGGGTGCGATCGCGGTACAATCGCCACTGGCATTGTTCTAGCCCGCCCCATGCTAAAAATTTATCAATTGTGGAAGCAGCCCAAAAGCCCTCTACAGGAAACACCCCGACTCCCGCCACCTCAACACAGCGATCTGATTGGTTGATTCCGAGCTAAAATGTCTTAAAATATACAATAGCGTAAGCTGTTGCACAGCCCGCATATATTAAAATCAGGCGCTTTGCCTGCAATAATTCTTTAAAATATAGGTACAGCACCGCCGATCCCTAACTCTTCCGCGCTCGGCAAGCGTAGGGTTTGGCAGCAGAGAAGACGATCCAAAATGGTCAATTCCAGTAAAGCCCGTGCAGTTGCTTTATTCTCAGGTTTATCAGGTGATTGCAACCAGTTACGAGGAGATTTGAACCGCCGTGCTCCAACGCATCAAACAAGACTTAAAAAATGACCTGATCGCAGGTCTGCTGGTAGTGATACCTTTAGCTACCACCATCTGGCTGACAATTACCGTCGCCAGTTGGGTAATCAATTTTCTTACCAAAATTCCCAAGCAAATTAATCCTTTTGACGGACTCCATCCGATTTTGGTCAACGTGCTAAATCTGTTAGTAGGGCTGGCTGTACCCCTGCTGAGCATTTTAGTCATCGGTTTAATGGCCCGCAACATCTTCGGGAAGTGGCTGCTAGACTTTGGCGAACGCCTGTTACAGGCAATTCCCCTAGCGGGTTCGGTTTACAAAACCCTGAAACAACTGCTGGGAACTATCCTCAAGTCTAATGACAAATTTCGCCGCGTGGTGTTGGTAGAGTATCCCCGGCGGGGAATCTGGACTTTGGCGTTTGTGACGGGTACGATCGAGAGTAACGACATTCCGTCTCATCTTTCCGGCGAAAGCCCGATCGGGATTTTCATCCCCACCACTCCCAACCCCACCACTGGATGGTACGCTATAGTCCCGGAAGCAGATGTAGTCAATTTGTCAATGTCGATCGAAGATGCCTTTAAAGTCATCATCTCCGGCGGCATCGTCAACCCCAGCAACTCAATGGCAGTCACCGCCGACAACCCCCCAGGGAAAACACTCGAACCCTTGAGATCCGAATCAAGATACCAGCCTGTACCAGTCGAAGAAGATTGAACCAAGATAGGATCTACGGTTCAAACCGTGCCTATAAAAACCTAATTTCAACCGCGCCCGTCTTCAACCCACGCACCATCTGGGTTTTGTTTGACTTTCTGGCGGTTTCAACCGCCGACTTTTATCGAATCACAGATAATATTTGTCCAAAACCTGCCCAAAAACAATCGTTACTGAGGGCAGATTTTTTGGGAGTTTTTCTGCTAAAGTCCAAGTCTGTGCTCTCAAAGGGCGCTTAGCAATCTCAACAATTCCGAAATTTCTAAAGTCCCAATTTCTATCTAAAAAATATGAAAAAAGCACGCGAAACCTCACGCGAACTCGCACTCCTCGGCATCAGCCAACTGCCGGCGAATCCAGAACTCTTAGAAGCCAAGAAACTCCAAGATGTTCTCCTCGCCGCCATCCGCACCCTGACAACAGAAGTTCAAGAATCCCTAGAAGCAGCAGCCTCCGAAGTCCAGCGGGGTAGCGACAAACTGCTGGCTAGCGAAATCCGCGCCGCTGATATACAAAGTGCTAGAGCAATGGTGCGCGAAGCACTCGAACTCACCCAAACCGCCATCAACCGTCTCGGTTCATCGATGGAGTTTCCAGAACTGATCCAGCTAGCCAACCAGCAAGATGTCCGCACCTATGCTTTGCAAATCCTGACGAAAGTCAGCGCCAACCGGGTTCAAATTGACGAATTGGTCTCGGAAGCCCTGGTAGACTGGCAAATCGATCGCCTGCCCAGGATCGATCGAGATATCATGAGAATCGCGATCGCCGAAATCCTCTATCTCGGCTTACCCGAACAAGTCAGCGTCAACGAAGCTGTCCAACTGGCAAAACGCTACAGCGGCGACGAAGGACATCGTTTCATCAACGGAGTCCTCCGCCGAGTCGTCGATAAAATCAATGCAGAAGTTGTGAGTCAGTAGTCAGTAGTCATTAGTCAGTAGTCATTAGTCAGTAGTCATTAGTCATTAGCGATCGACTCTAAACTAAGGACTGATGACTAATGACTAATAACTCTTCTCTATAGTCATCAGTTATTGGTCATTCGCGATCGGCGATCGGCAATCCGCAATCCGCTCTACACTAAGGACTGATGACTAATGACTAACAACTATTCTCTATTCCCCATTTACTTCTATGGTTTTTAATTGGTTTCGTCGCCAGTACAGCGAAAGCGGATCTTCTGAACCAGAAACTCCCCCCGAACAGCCCCAAGATGAGGCGGCAAAATCCGCATCGGTTGAGCCTCAAACAGATGCAGCAGTTGAGGAAACTTCCCCCGCTGTAGCTGAGGATTATCTCAATTGGGCCAAAGCTGCTTACAAAAATATTCAAAAACAACAACAAGCTGAAACAGAAGTTGCCGAGACAGCAGCGGCTGAAGTTCCAGCAGCCGAAACAACAGTTGCAGAAGTTGCAGAAATTGCAGAACCTGCAACTGTTGCAGAAGTTCCAGGGGTTGCAGCACCACCGCAGGATGAAGCTACCGATGGTCAAGAACTAGGTGCAGCAAAACCAGTAGAGATTCCCGAACCTCTGCAACCAACAGCCGAGGCGATCGCGCCTCAACCTGTTACTCAAAAATTAGAAGTTACAGCAGAAAATATAGAAATTGCCGAACCTGCAACTGAGCTTGCAGACACCGAATCGATCGCATCTGAAGACTCTACAGCCGAAGCCCTGCCGTTTTGGGCCCGAGCTCAAGCCGATCGCATGGATCGCATCGAACGCCTCAAAGAAACCGCCCTTGAGGAACCAGAAGTCATCGCAGCGGCTGCCGAAAGAGCCGCAATAATCGAAGAAATTCCCGGTTTTGCCTTTGACGAAGGCTTCCTCTGGTCATCCGAAATCCTAGCCAGTCAAGGGCGCCGGCCCGATCGAGTATCCGTCGAGGAAATCACTTGGCTGCAAAAACTGCGTAAAGGGTTAGAAAGAACTCGCCGCAGCTTAATTAATCGACTAAAGGCGATCGTCGGTCAAGGCCCGCTCAATCAAGACGCCGTAGCCGAAATCGAGACTTTGCTCCTACAAGCCGATGTCGGAGTCGCCGCCACCGACATCATTATCAACCGCCTCCAAGAAAGACTCGCAAAAGAAGTCTTGCCGCCAGAACAGGCTCTAGCCTTCCTCAAAAGCATCCTGCGCGACATTCTCGACGCTCCGACAGCCGAAACCGCCGCCGGCAATCCCGCCTACAGCCTGACTTTTGCCCCGGAAAAAGACACTTTCAATATTTGGTTGATTGTAGGAGTTAACGGTGCGGGCAAAACTACGACGATCGGCAAACTAGCCCACATCGCCCAAATATCAGGCTACAAAACCCTGATAGCCGCCGCCGACACTTTCCGCGCCGCCGCCGTCGAACAAGTCAAAGTTTGGGGCTCCCGCAGCGGTGTCGAAATTATTGCCAACCCTGGGAAAAATACCGATCCGGCTGCTGTAGTGTTTGATGCGATCGCCGCCGCCAGCGCCCGAGGCACAGAATTGTTGATCGTAGACACCGCAGGCCGCCTGCAAAACAAAAAAAATCTGATGGACGAATTAAGTAAAATCCGTCGCATAGTAGATAAAAAAGCCCCCGGCGCTACCGTAGAATCTCTACTGGTCTTGGATGCTACGCTGGGTCAAAATGGTTTGCGACAGGCAGAAGTGTTCGCAGAATCTGCCAAATTAAGCGGAGTAGTATTGACAAAACTTGACGGTTCTGCTAAAGGTGGTGTTGCCCTAGCAGTAGTGCAGCAGCTAGGTCTGCCCATCCGGTTTATTGGAGTGGGGGAAAGCATCGAAGATTTGCGCCCGTTTTCTAGTTACGAATTTGTCGAAGCCCTGCTCGATTTTAGATTTTAGATTTTAGATTTTAGATTGATGGGGTATCTCTAGCCGTCCCGATTTTTGGAGGCGGACACAGATCTTCAAAATCTCAAATTATTAACCTCAAACTACCATCGCAGGACTTGTGCCGATCGCCACCTGACGGTCTGTGGAAAACTAAATATCTAGAAACAATACTTTCGCCCTGTTGTTGCACAGGTTGGGTTCAAAGCGCGATCGATTTGTGTCAACTTAAGCTCTCATGTAGTAACGGTCTACTTCTCTGAGGCTTAGGCCCGCCGATCCCCCCTAGCCCCCCTTGAAAAGGGGGGGACCCGAAAGGGTCAAAGTCCCCCCACTATCCGGGGGATTTAGGGCGATCGAGCCTAGGCTACAAACGAGATTTCTTCAGGATTTCAGGCTTAAATTCACACCAATGACCTACTGCCCAAACTACTTGCTCGAAAAAAAACCGGATTTCTGTTCGTGTGGTGCGTAATTCCTCACTCAATCATCAAAAAAAATGGGTAGAAACCCCGTCCTTCGCTCGACGGCTTTACAAAAGTTGTTGGCATTAACGACAATTTCGCTGTTAAATAGGGTTTTTCGCGAAACTCAATGTATGTACTCAACTCAGAAAAACCAATTACGCGATCTGAGCAAAGCTGAATTCTTGGCTTTGAGAGAGTTGTGCAGACCGAGTAAAAATCTCTATAACGTAGGTCTTTACACCGTCCGCCAATACTTTTTTGAGGAACGCAAGCACTTCTACGAATCTGTTTACCATCTGTGCAAAGACAATGAGAACTATCAACTTCTCAATACAGACATTGCACAGCAAACATTGAAGGTAGTAGATCGAACTTTTCAAAGTTTCTACGGATTGATTGGGGCTATTAAATCGGGAGTATATCAACAGAAAGTGAGACTTCCTCACTACTTGCCCAAAGATGGCTACTTCCTGTTGATAATTCCTCGGATTAAGGTCAAAAATGGAAAATTTAAAGTACCCATGTCTCATGCTTTTAAGAAGCAATTTGGCGCCTTGGTACTTGATTTCCCTGAAAGACTGAATCCCGAAACAATCAAAGAAGTTCGGATTCACCCTAAATACGATGCTCGATTTTTTGAAATTGAATACATCTCTCAAAGCGAGAGCGAGCCAGTAGAAACTGTTGAAAATAGTGCTTTGGCTATCGATTTGGGATTGGATAACTTGGCAACTTGTGTTGATACCAATGGGGCATCCTTTATTGTGGATGGGCGAAGACTTAAATCTATCAACCAGTGGTTTAACAAGGAAAATGCTAGGTTGCAATCGATTAAAGATAGGCAGAAGATCGTGGGCTCCACGTCGGGGATGCCCCAACGGCTTACCGAACGTCAGGCTAGACTGTATATCAATCGAAACAATCAAGTTAGGGATTACCTGAATAAGGCTGCTAGATGGATCGTCAACCACTGCATCAGCAATAAGATCGCTTGTTTGATTGTTGGGTTTGACCCCGGTATCAAGCAAGAGATTAATATGGGTAGTCGCAACAATCAAAACTTTGTTCAAATTCCTTTTCACGCGCCCTCGAACAAGCTCAAATCTCTCTGCGAGCGATACGGGTTGATTTACAAGGAACAGGAGGAAAGTTACACGTCTAAATCTAGTTACTTGGATGGTGATGATTTGCCAGTTTACAATGCCGACAAGCCAGTCGCCTACCAATTTTCTGGCAAGCGAATTAAGCGTGGATTGTATCGGAGTAAAGAGGGACATTTAATTAATGCCGACGCACAAGGTGCGGCAAATATTGGTCGAAAAAGTAAGCAGAATGGTTTTACCGGACTGTCTAGAGGCTGCGAGAGCCCAGCCGTTGCGAATCAAGCTCTGTTAGGCTTTATTTCTCAAGAATCCCCGTGCGTTCGCGCCCGGGAGTGTCAATCTCCTTTTAAGATCGAAAATCACCAATCTAAAATGACTGCTGTGCCCTTGCCTCGCCCCTCACCTCAACCTGCTGACCGCCCTACGGGTCGCAATTCTACCGACGCGACGCCAGTATTTGCCCTCAAAGAACTGGTGGCGCGCTTGCACCGATACCAGCACAACGTTCAAGATATGTTGGGCTCGCTGGGATTTGCCCTCCGCAGTTTTAACAATCTCAACCAATTTTTGGAGTTGGTGCCTTTGGTGGCAACTCGCGTTACCGACGCCGACGGGGGAGCTCTGGTGCTCTTCAAACCTAACGGTCAAGTTCGGTTCCAGCAGTTGCACTGTCAGGAAGGACGGCAGTGCCAAGATATGCGAAAAGCGCTGGAAATAGCCACCAGGCAAGCTACAGCAGGTGCGGGCGCGGCTGGTGAATCTTTTTCTGAAACCTCTGGGCAAACTTCTAGTCTCGACTTGCAAGTCGGCCGTTATTTGGGCCCGGATGTTCATTTGTTTGGCGCGCCAGTTTTAGTCAAGAATTTGGAACGCGGACGGCTGTTTGTTTTTAGCAGCGATCCACAATATCTTTGGACTCCCGGCAGGCAGAAATTAGTTCGGTTGGTGGCCGATCAAACCGCCGTGGCAATCTGCAAAGACGAACTGACTGTGAAGTTGGCTGAAAAAGAACGCCTGGACAGAGAGTTAGAAATTGGGGCGGAAATTCAATTGCGGCTGCAACCCCGCAGTTGTCCCACAATTCCCGGTCTTGATGTGGCGGCCCGCTGTCAAACTGCTAGCAGGGTCGGCGGTGATTATTATGATTTTATTCCCGCTGACTATGACCCGATCGGCAAGGAGAATGAGGGGGAACACCCCCCATCCCTGATTAAAAATCTCAAGTCCAAAATCGACAAGGGTCGCTGGAGCATCGTCATTGGCGATGTGATGGGCAAAGGAGTACCTGCTGGCCTGTTGATGACGATGACGCGGGGTATGCTGCGGGCGGAGGTTTTGAACCGCCATTCGCCTGCGAGAATTTTGCAACATTTAAACCGGGTAATGCACGCGGATTTGGAGAATTCTCACCGTTTTGTGACTCTGTTTTATTCGGAGTACGATCCGAAAACTCGCATTCTGTCTTACAGTAATGCTGCTCACCACCCGCCTTTGCTGTGGCAAGCTGCAACTAATTCGATCGTTCGGCTCGATACTTTGGAGGGAATGTTGATTGGCCTGGATGCTGATTCGCACTACCAAGAAGCCCACGTGCAATTGCAGCCCGGTGATACTATTATTTATTACACCGACGGATTTACTGATGCTGCTAATCAAAGGGGCGATCGCTTTGATGAGGATAATTTAACCGCAGCTTTTCAGTTGGCTTGTCAAAATTATCAGCAGTCTGAGGAAATTCTGGATTATTTGTTCGATCGAGTGCAGCAGTTTATCGGCATCGGCAACCGCAATGAAGATGACATGACACTGGTTGTACTTAGGGTAACACCGACCACAGGAGAAAATCACCATGATAGTTAATTTAATGCCGGAAATTATTACTGGATTTACCAGCTCGATTCATTGGCATGACGCCGTTCATTTGTTAGTTGTGAAATCTCATTTGAGTTCGCCTGTGATTTTGGGTCAAAGCTATGAGATTTTTACGAATTTTCAGAAAGCTTGGAACAATTTTGTTTCGACAGGTCAAATAGGAGCTTTTTTTATAGGTATTTTCATTGGCTGGTTCATTAAAGGGATTATTCCTTAGAGTTCTTGTCTAACAGGTCATCAGGAAGGGATTGCAAAGGTTCGGAGTCAGAACTTCAGTCCTTTCTGATGCAGAATAATTTTAATAATTTTGTAGTCTAGAATTCAGTCTTTTAGTGTCAATACAGCTATAAAAAGTTTGTAGTAATTACCTTAGTCCTTTCTTGCCGAATTTGGGAGGAAGGACTTGCCTTATTTACTACGAACCGGAGGACTAAAGTCCTTACTACGAACCGGAGGACTAAAGTCCTTACTACGAACCGGAGGACTAAAGTCCTTACTACGAACCGGAGGA
>NZ_JAEQCI010000067.1:31624-60025 GCF_020738565.1 Microcoleus sp. PH2017_12_PCY_D_A
AAGTCCTTACTACGAACCGGAGGACTAAAGTCCTTACTACGAACCGGAGGACTAAAGTCCTTACTACGAACCGGAGGACTAAAGTCCTTACTACGAACCTTTTTTTATAGGGTTCTGCAAGAGAGAGATAATCTAGTATTACCAGCAATGACAACAACACAACCGAAAACTTGGAGTCAAAGATTTGAGTCGGCGCTGCACCCGGCGATCGCCCGATTCAATGCTAGTATTGGCTTCGATATAGAACTGATTGAGTATGACTTGACCGGTTCTATCGCTCATGCTAAGATGCTCGCCAAAACTGGGATTATTTCCGCATCAGAAGGCGAACAGCTAGTCAATGGTTTGGAACAAATCCGCCGCGAATACCGCCAAGGTCTTTTTGTGCCGGGAGTTGATGCAGAAGACGTTCACTTTGCTGTAGAAAAGCGCCTGACGGATATCGTCGGGGATGCGGGCAAAAAGCTGCACACGGCCCGATCGCGCAACGACCAAGCTGGCACCGATACTCGTTTGTATTTGCGCGATCGCATCGCCGAAATTCGCGAGCAATTGCGCGAATTTCAAGAGGTGTTGCTGGAAATTGCAGAAGTCAATGTCGAAACTTTAATCCCCGGTTACACGCACTTGCAGCGCGCTCAGCCAATCAGTTTGGCTCATTACTTGTTAGCTTATTTTGAAATGTCCGATCGCGATTGGGAACGCCTTGGCGATGTCTTGAAGCGGGTGAATATTTCGCCTTTGGGTTGCGGCGCGCTGGCTGGGACGACTTTCCCCATTGACCGACATTTTACGGCAGAACTCTTGGAGTTTGACCGGGTTTATGCTAATAGCTTAGATGGAGTGAGCGATCGAGATTTTGCGATCGAATTTCTCGCAGCCGCCAGCTTAATTATGGTACACCTGAGCCGCTTGTCAGAAGAAATGATTTTGTGGTCTTCTCACGAATTTGGATTTATTACACTCAAAGATAGCTGCGCTACGGGTTCTAGCATTATGCCCCAGAAAAAAAATCCCGACGTGCCGGAGTTGGTGCGGGGCAAGGCGGGGCGCGTTTTCGGTCATTTGCAAGCTTTGCTTGTAGTAGTGAAGGGACTGCCTTTGGCCTACAACAAAGATTTGCAAGAAGATAAAGAAGCTTTGTTTGATACCGTCAAAACTGTACAAGGTTCCTTGGAAGCAATGACGATTTTGCTGCGGGAAGGAATCGCGTTTAACAGCAATCGCCTTGCCGCTGCGGTTACAGAAGACTTTTCTAACGCTACAGATGTAGCAGATTATTTGGCTGCTAAGGGCGTTCCCTTCCGGGAATCTTACAACCTCGTGGGCAAAGTTGTTAAAACTTGTCTGTCGGGGGGCAAACTCCTCAAAGATTTGACACTCTTAGAGTGGAAAGACTTGCACCCAGCTTTTGATACAGACATTTACAGCGCGATCGCACCGACTCAAGTGGTAGCGGCTCGCAATAGTTACGGGGGTACCGGGTTTGAACAAGTGAGAAAATCACTGATTGCTGCGCGCGATCGGATCGCCTAAACACCGTCGTTACATTATTGGACAAATTCAGGCTGGCTATCTCTGCTTAGAACGATCGTGTTTTGCACTCTCGGTTCTAAGTTCGGCAGATAGCCAGACTCAATTACTCTTCAGCAGCAGCCATATCTTTGTCCCGTCCGCCGCCGCTCATGGCGCCCATCCCGCCGCCGTTGCCGCCGTCAAATCGCCTTCTCTTGTTGGAGAACATATCTTGATTTCTCCGCTTGCGAAACTTGCGAGCGTATGCTTGATTTCGTTGTGCCTTCTCTTTCTTGAGATTGCGGCGCTTAGCCATTCTGACCTCACTAATAAACATTGACATTCCCCAAGCTTTCGGCGAGGGGATTCTTCTGCTTGAAACTCTCAGCACTTGCTTGTGACTGAGATTCTTGCTTGGGCGAAGTTACTTGCTTCCGACAGGATTTAGACCGCCGATTTAGAGGTTTCTTCTCCCCAAGCATCAATTCCGGTATAGCCTACCGTACTCGATCGGTTCTCTTTAATGTAGTTAGGTTTTGTTAAAATTTAGCTTTCCTAAACCGCAACACCGAATCGGTGTGACTGCGAACTCAACTAATTGAGTGCGAGTTTTTACGTTGTCTAGTTATACTCAATTTTAGACCGATGACGATTATATCACACCCGGCACTATTACCGATCGACAAGAACAGTCCCTCGACTGAGAGTCTCTTGAGTCGCTCTTCATCCGCGCGCGATCGGGACGCAATGTTTTTTATTTGCGAATATATTCTAAAAACTCTTGACAAATATCACAAATGATACTCCCTCCTGTCGCGACATCTACTCCGACTACGAGTCGCCAAATATTGCAGCGATCGGTGTCAGCACTGACAAGACAAAATCTCACACCAAATTTGCAGCCAAATATCAACTGCCTTTTCCCTTGCTGTGCGAATCCAACGCCGAAGTGGCTACCGCTTACGGCTGTTACGGGTTCAAAAAGTTTATGGCAAAAGAATTTATGGGCATTATTCGATCTATCCAAGAGCGATCGACCCTGATGGTAGGATTGAAAATGTTTGGCGCGATCGTCAAACCAGAATCTCACGCAGCCGAGATTTTAGGACAGTTGCCGGACATTTTGCCTGAAGGAAGAATTAATAATTCTGACTCCAAATCTGCAAGATAGCAGGTCTATAATTACTTTCCCCTAAACAAGCTTTTGAGTTTATGCGTAGATTGTGGCAATTTGTACAGACTGTGCTGGGTCTGATTTTTCGACATCCCGTCACTGGTACCGCCGTGATTCCTGTATTGCCTGACGGGCGAATAGTGTTAATTCGCCGCCGCGACAACGGTCGCTGGGCACTGCCGGGAGGTATGGTGGATTGGGGAGAGGATATTCCGACAACGGTGCGGCGAGAATTGGCGGAGGAAACAGGACTCGATTTAGTCAAAATTCGCCGCTTGGTGGGCGTTTATTCGGCTGCCGATCGAGACCCTCGCTTGCACTCGATTTGTATCGTGGTGGAAGCAGAGGTGCAGGGAAAGATGCAAGTTCAGGATACGCTGGAAATCAGCGAGGTGGAGGCTTTTTTGCCGACAGCGATGCCGGAGGGCCAGCTCAGCCACGATAACGGCGAGCACTTGCAGAACTATTTTCAAGGCCTGACAACTTTGGCTTAACTTAAATTGTCGGGGTGCCTCACTTTAAGCAAAGTCGCGAATTACCTGGCCGTCAAAACTTGCCTAGGAGTTTGGATTTAATTTTTAATGTTTCCATGCTTTAATCTATAGTCTCTGAACATTAATTTAATAATCTTGTTATTGCTGAATATTAAACCGGATGTACTCACCGTTACGCAATTCTAGGGTCAAACTCTCTTTAGGGCACATCTTCTGGCGCGAAGTCGGCCGAGGCCCAAATTTAGTATTTTTGCATGGTTCTTGGGACGATGGCAGTCAGTGGCTGCGGACGATCGAGCATTTGAGCCCGGACTTTCAATGCTTCGCACCAGATTTGCTGGGCTTTGGCGACTCGGAACACCCAAATGTTAATTATTCGATCGCTCTGGAAGTAGAATGTCTCGCGCAATACCTCGATGCTTTGAACCTGCAAGAGGTTTATTTAATTGGTGACTCTTTGGGGGGCTGGGTGGCTGCTAGCTACGCCATCAAATATCCCGATCGAGTTCAGGGGCTGGTTTTGTTAGCCCCAGAAGGCGTCAACGCTGGCAACCAGGGGGGGCGGTGGCAGACGGCTAGCTGGCTGATAGCTCAACCTCCGTTGGCATACTGGTTGTTGCGATCGATCTATCCAATTGCTAAGTTGCTGAGGGGTCAAAACCAGATTGACAGACTGCTCAATTTCAGACAGCAGTTGATGCAGTCCCCAGTTGCCGTGCAGTTGCTGTTCGGGCGAAGGCGGTCTGAAATTACAGCAGAGTTAGTTGATGAGAATTTGCCTTTGTTGAAAGCACCTGTTTTGCTGTTGCACGGTTCTGAAGATACCCCCGCAGCTTTGTCTCTGTGTCAATCCTATGCTGCTCTGGCTCCTAATGCCGAACTGCAATCTCTCAGTCCGGGAGACAGCAATTTGTCACAGGAAGTCCCGGATATTGTTGCTAACTATATTCGCCAGTTTGCTAATTGAATTGGTCATTAGTCATTGGTCATTAGTCATTGGTCATTAGTCATTGGTCATTAGTCATTAGTCATTGGTACAGTCCTGGACGTAACTGTCACATTAAATAGACCTCTTGCAAAATTCTTTTTCATCAAATTTGAGGACGGGCGGGACGCCCATCCCACAAGAAAAAAAATTGTAGAATGGGCGTCCCGCCCGTCCTAGGTATTTTTGCAAGAAATCTAATAAAGGTATGTAGTTGCGCTTGAGCGCTCTTTCATATATATAAGAGCGCTCAAGCGCAACAACGTGCCTAATCATAGAGCCAGTTGCTGGGTTCAAAACTGTGTTTGTGGAACCGGATTTCTTCGGTTCTTATTATTTTTATTCCGATTCATTGTGAAGAAATAGTCGCCGACAACATTTAACAAACTAATATGAATTTAAAAAAAATACAACTGTATGCCCCTGTTCCTAACCTGTACCGAATCAATCATTACCAATTCTTCAAAATCAAATCTCAATCAATTAGTCAATCCCTCAATCTAAAATCCCACGGTTCCCCAAAAAATAGCCTCGGGTGCGTCAATTACCGAGGAAGCGGTATCGGGAAATAGTGCGGTGAGGTATTGCAATAACAAAATGCGATCGCCCCCCGTGACTGCAATTTTGCTATTCGGAAACAACCTCCGCCAATCTTGAATAAAATCCCTAACTCCTGCCACCGCCGCATATACAACTCCGCTTTGAATAGCCCCAGCAGTATCTGTAGCCCAGCGATGCGGCAGATTTTCTGGTAAGCTTACTGAGGGCAATGCTGCGGTCTTTTTCCCTAACGAGGACAACTGCAAACTCAAACCCGGTAAGATGGCACCCCCGACCAAATACCTATTGACATTAGCCCCAGTAAATGTTAAAGCTGTACCAGCATCTATCAGTAAAATTGGCCAACCCAATTGGTTGCCAGCACCCAGTAAAGCCAAAGCTCTATCAATTCCCAGGGTAGGATAGAGCCCGCCGATCGGTAACTGGTCTAAAGTAATAATTCGGACTTCAGGGTAACTCTGCCAAATTGCTGTTTGCTGGGGAACGACTGATGCCAAAACTAAAGGTAGCGGCACTGCTGAAAGTGTGTCAGCATTAGATACAGCGGGAGTAGCAGGAAGACAAAGCTGATTTTGAGCAGATATTTGCTCGATCGACCTTATCACCGTTTTCACCAAATATTCCGCTTTTTGAGCCTCACAGAGCCGGGAAACAGCATCAGCTTTGAGATGCTCGGTATCCCATGTTCTCTCCAGAGTTCTGCCCGTAAATAATCCCCAGTGCAACCGTGAATTGCCGATCGCCAAAGCTATTTTAACCAGGTTTGTACCTGTCAATCCAGCGGTCAGGTTATCGGTGCCAGATACCGGGCAAAAATTGTCGGTAATTGAGTTTTCCATGTTTATCGATCGAGCGCGCGCCAACACGAGCACTAAAGATAGATTTTAGATTAATTTTATTCGCTTGAGCGGACGGTTAACTCTAATTGACATCTGACGAAAAAGATGGCGCGTGCCTCATTAGTATTGTCGGCTACTCAGCCCTAATTATTATTTATAAATATTTGTAAATAAAATAATTGCTATGGTCGGGGAGTATCATTTATAATGTCTTAAGATTGTCAAAGATTCGTGGTAGCGACGATCGGCTGTTGGCGGGGTAAGCAAATGTGTAAAAAACCAGAGTCTATCAAAATACTGTACAAGTGCTGAGTAAATATGTCTTTAAAAATAGAACAACAAGAAACCCCCTGGCAGAGACTGACGGCACGGTTGCCTGGATCGGGTAACTGGAATCAAGAAGAAGGTCTTTCGCTGCCGGAAGTAGACCAACAAAAAGCTATGATCGTGCAGATGCAGCAGCAAGTTCAGCTATCAAACTTGCTCAACGAAATTAATAACGAAATTCGCAGCACCCTTGATATAGAAGAGATTTTAACATCGGCCTGCCGATTGCTGGGGCAAGCGCTACAGTGCAGCCGCGCGAGTATTTTAGTCAAAGAATCCAATACAGAAAAAACGTTAGTCACGCGGGGAGAGTACAACGCGGGGGACTATCCGATGCAACTGGGGATGAAAGTACCGATTAGTAATAACCCGCACTTGGCCGCAGTCGTGTCTGGGCAAGAGTCCCTAGCATTGACGAAGTTTCTGGATTTTCCGGGGTTGAATGCACAAACCCGAAAAATGGCCGAAACTTTGAAAATTAAGTCAATGCTGGCAGTCGCTACTCGTTATCAAGGAGAAGTGAATGGAGTAATTGGTTTGCACCAGTGCGATCGCGAACGGGAATGGACTGATTGGGAACAGCAACTGTTAGAAGGGGTAGCATCGCAATTGGCGATCGCGATCAATCAAGCCAAACTCTACAGCAAAACCCGCCGTCAAGCCGAACGAGAATCTCTGCTGCGACTAATTGGCAACCAAATTCGCAGTACCCTGGATCTGGGAACTATCCTGCAAACAGCGGTGAGAGAAGTCCGCCAATTGTTGCAGTGCGATCGAGTAATTATCTACCAGTTTGAAGATAACTGGCAAGGAAAAGTTGTCGTTGAAGATATGACAGTTCCTTGGCCTTCTATTCTAGGAGATATGGGGGAAGATAAGTGTTTTAGGGGAAATTACGCCGATCTTTACCAGCAAGGGCGAGTCAAAGCAATTAATGATATTTTTAATGCCGGTTTAGAGCCTTGTCACGTTGATTTCTTAGACAGCTTGCAGGTAAAAGCTAATCTGATCGTACCCATTGTTACATCCGGTAGCGAAGAAAATTTACTCGCTACAGCCGGAAGTCCTGTAAAATTTCCCGGTAAACTGTGGGGTTTGCTGATTGCTCACGAGTGCGGCGATACGCGAAATTGGCAGCGCCAAGAAATGGAGTTGCTGTCGCAGCTAGCCGACCAAATGGCGATCGCGATTCAGCAAGCAGAACTTTACAGCCAAGTCCGAGAAGCTGCGGTCAAATCTCAAGCTCAAACCCAGCAATTGCAAGCCGCAATGCAAGAATTGCGATCGACTCAACAGCAATTGATTCAAACCGAAAAAATGTCTGGATTGGGGCAAATGGTGGCGGGAATTGCTCACGAAATTAACAACGCCAACAATTTTATCCACGCTAACTTGTTTCACGCTCAAGAATATTTTAAAGTCTTGAACGAAGCTATAGAATTGTGCGGAAATGCCTGCCCGGAAGCAGCGGAAGCAATTGTCAGAATCAATGAAGAATTAGAACTCGACTACATTCGAGAGGACTTTGGCAAAATGCTCAATTCGATGCGGGAAGGCAGCGGCAGGATTCGATCGATCGTGATGACGCTGCGAAGTTTTTCTCGCTTGGATCACGCTGAATTTAAAGCGGTGGATTTGCATGAAGGTTTGGAAAGCAGTTTATTGATGCTGCAAAATAAACTAAAATCAAATATAAAAATTGACAAGCAATACGGAAATCTGCCGCCAGTCAAATGTCATGCCGGTCAAATCAACCAAGTATTTTATAATTTGATTGATAATGCCTTAGATGCGATCGCCTGGGCCGACAAACCGGGAGAATTAACGATCCGCAGTTGGCAAAGCGAGCCGGACTGGGTAACAATCTCTGTGCGCGATACAGGAAGTGGCATTCCGGCGCACATTCAAGACAAGATTTTTGACCCGTTTTTTACGACTAAACCTGTAGGAAAAGGTACTGGTTTGGGGCTTTCAGTGTGCTATCAGGTAATTGTACAAGCTCACGGCGGGCGGATTCGGTGCGTCAGTCAGGTTGGTGAAGGCACTGAGTTGATTGTGGAGTTACCGCTTACTAATCAGAAGGGATAAGATTTGTCATATTATTTCCTCCGAGAACTCCCACAATAAAATTCGATCGTTGGCCCCAACGTAACAACACTTCGGAGAGTTTCAGGGCCGCCCTATGAGCGGCTAGAAACCCGGTTTCTACGAGTTTTTTGTTGGGAACGAGAAATATACGAAGAAACCGGGTTTCTGAGGTCGCGGGTGCGTGTATTTTTTTTTAGCTCGATCGGCAAAATCATAATTTTGTCAAGACCCGATCGGTAGATTTGTGCAAAAACTGGCGTGAAGCGAATCTATCGGGTAGGGAATCGCCCGCTGCACACATTAATAACTTTGAAGTTACTTAACAGCGTCATAAGAAATTTTATGAAGATTTACAAAAGAAACGTGTCAGAATGGAAACAATAAGGTAATGGATAACAGACAAGGAGGCAGAGTATGGTAGCCCTGACTGAACGAGTCCAACGCAGATTGACGGTGGAAAAGGTCGAAATTGCCTCTGATACAACGGCAATTCGATGCCTGGACTGGGATAGAGACCGCTTTGACATAGAATTCGGGCTCAAAAACGGTACAACTTACAACTCTTTCATCATTCGCGGCGAAAAAACAGCCCTCGTAGATACCTCGCACGAGAAGTTTCGCCAGCAATATATGGACACTCTGACGGGGGAAATCGACCCGAAAGAGATTGATTATCTAATTATCAGCCACACTGAACCAGACCACAGCGGTTTGGTGAAAGATGTGCTGGCTTTGGCACCCCAGGCGATTGTCGTGGGGGCGAAGGTAGCAATTCAATTTTTAGAAAACCTGATACACCAGCCATTTGAGCGACTTGTAGTCAAAAATGGGGACAAATTAGATTTAGGAAACGACCACGTTATCGAATTTGTGTCGGCGCCGAATTTGCACTGGCCCGATACTATTTTCAGCTACGACAGCAAAACTCAGGTGATGTTCACCTGCGATGCTTTCGGGATGCACTACTGTTCTGACAGTACCTACGATGACGATTTAGCGGCGGTTGAGGAGGATTATCACTTTTATTATGAGTGTTTGATGGCTCCTAATGCTCGATCGGTACTCAGTGCAATGAAGCGGATGGCCGAGTTGGGAGAAATCGGTACGGTGGCAACCGGTCACGGGCCGCTGCTCAGGTACAATGTGGTGGAACTTACCGGACGTTACAAAAAGTGGAGTCAAGCGCAAGCTAAGGCAGAAACCACGGTAGCGGTATTTTACACTTCTGACTATGGATTTAGCGATCGGCTCAGTCAGGCGATCGCCCACGGGATTACCAAAACCGGTGTCGCCGTAGAAATGATGGACTTGAAAACCGCCGAATTGCAAGAAGTTCGGGAACTTGTCGGTAGCGCTGCGGGGATTGTGATTTGTTCGCCGCCGAGTAATGGCGCTGCTGCGGAGAATGCCGAAGCTGCTATTAACACAATTTTAGTTGCAGCTAACAACAAACAATCCTTCGGTTTGTGCGAATCCGGCGGCGGCGATGACGCATCGATTTATCCGCTGCGAAACAAGTTCAAAGAGTTGGGTTTGAAAGAGGCATTTCCCAACATTTTGATTAAAGAAGCGCCGACGGAAGCGATTTATCAAGTTTGCGATGAAGCCGGTACCGACTTGGGACAGTGGCTGTCGCGGGACAAGGCTGTCAAACAGATGAAATCCCTCGATAGCGATGTTGATAAAGCTTTGGGACGGATCAGTGGCGGATTGTACATTATTACTGCTCAAAAAGGCGAGGTTAGCAGTGCGATGTTGGCTTCTTGGGTGACGCAAGCCAGCTTTAAACCGCTGGGTTTAACTATAGCAGTTGCGAAGGATCGGGCGATCGAATCGATGATGCACGCGGGTGATAAATTTGTACTCAACGTGCTGGAAGAAGGCAATTATCAAAGCCTGATGAAGCACTTTTTGAAGCGTTTTGCTCCTGGTGCCGATCGATTTGCCGGAGTTAAAACTCAACCAGCTACCAACGGTTCTCCGATTTTGACTGATGCTTTGGCCTACATGGAATGCGAAGTGGTTAGCCGGATGGAACTTTCGGATCATCATATCGTATATGCGACTGTAGATAGCGGCCGCGTATCCAATCCCGAAGCACTACCGGCGGTGCACCACCGCAAAGTCGGAAATCACTATTAGTCAGTTGACAGTTGACCAAAAGCCCGCCAGGGACTTAAGTCCCTGGCTAATAGCTTAAGTCCTCTGAAGAGGACTGAAAAAAAGACTTTTAAACTGATTAAGTAGGTAGCCATAAATAAACGATGCCATCGTTAGCTGAAACAGGCTTCGGTAAACAAACCATGACAGCGTTTAATTTTGTCCTTCTACTTATACCATTTTTCTTTCATATCCGGTACAGATAAAGGACGACAAGACGTTGTAATTATCTGCTTTCCCTAGTTTGCAAAAGTCTGTCATAACTTTAAAAAAATGGTATTAGTCCTCTTCAGAGGACTTTCGCTATGAGGCAGGGACTTAAGTCCCTGCCGGACTAAGGGAAAGAGCGTGTTTGTTGATACCAATACAATCACTCCGCCCAGCTTACCTTTACAAAGTGATAGGTGTAATAAATGACAAACGCTCTAATTTCTATGCCCGCATCTAATACCAAACCCCGCGACGTGCAGTTTGTCCCAATTGCCACAGATACCGCAGCAGTGCGATCGCGCACTTGGGACAGACTAAAATTTGAAGTAGAATACTCCCTGCAAAGGGGGACAACAGCCAACAGCTATCTCATTCAAGCTGACAAAACTGCTTTGTTCGACCCGCCGGGGGAATCTTTCACCCAAAATTATCTGGAATCTTTGCAGAAACGGGTGGACTTGAAAACCCTGGATTACATAATTTTGGGGCATTTCAATGCTAACAGATCCGTCACGATCAAAGCTTTGTTAGAATTGGCTCCGCAAGTAGCTTTTGTTTGCACGAATCCAGCCGCGATTGGTTTGCGATCGGCTTTTCCCGAACAAGAATTAAACATTATGATCGTTCGGGGTGAAGAAACTCTCGATTTAGGTAAAGGTCACAAATTAAAATTCCTGGCGACTCCGACTCCCCGCTGGCCTGACGAACTTTGTACCTACGATCCGCAAACTCGAATAGTGTTCACTGACAAATTTTTTGGTTCTCACGTTTGCGGCGATCAAGTATTTGATGAAGGGTGGAGTGTTTATAGCGAAGATCGGCGCTATTATTACGATTCTCTGCACGCATCTCAGGCGAAACAAGTGCTGACTGCAATGGATAAATTAGCGGATTTGCCAACAGCATTTTATGCTCCAGGTCACGGCCCGATCGTCCGTTACGGCCTCCACGAATTGAGTAATTTGTATCGGGAATGGAGCCAACAACAAAATTCAAAAGACTTGACAGTTGCTTTGATTTATGCTTCGGCTTACGGCAATACTGCTACTTTGGCGCAGGCGATCGCCAAAGGGATTACGAAGGCCGGTGTTGCTGTAGAAAGCATCAATTGCGAATTTGCCGAACCGGGAGAAATTCAAGAGGCGATCGAGAAATGTGCCGGATTTATCATCGGTACTCCGACTCTAGCAGGACACGCGCCGACGCAAATTCAAACTGCTTTGGGAATTGTGTTGTCTACAGCCACTAAAAGCAAATTAGCCGGGGTTTTCGGTTCCTTTGGCTGGAGCGGCGAGGCGATCGACTTAGTGGAAGGAAAATTAAAAGATGCTGGCTATCGGATTGGATTTGAGCCGATTCGAGCCAAGTTTAAGCCGACGGCGGCGACAATTCACGAGTGCAAAGAAGCGGGAACGGATTTTGCTCAAGCTTTGATTAAGTCGCAAAAATTGCGGGCGCCGAAAGCGCAGTTGACTGGTGGGAGCGATCGCACGGAACAAGCTGTAGGAAGATTGGTAGGTTCGCTGTGCGTACTCTCGGCGCGGCGCGGGGATGTTACGAGTGCGATGTTGGCTTCGTGGGTGTCGCAAGCCACGTTTAGCCCTCCGGGTTTGACGATTGCGGTGGCTAAAGATCGATCGATCGAAGCTTTGATGTACGCCGGAGATAAATTTGTGCTGAACATCTTAGCAGAAGGGCGACAGTTGCGGAAGTATTTCATGAAAAACTTTGCTCCGGGAGAAGACAGATTTGCCGGAGTTGAAACAACAGAAGCTAGCAACGGCTGTCCGGTTTTGACTGAAGCTTTAGCTTATCTCGAATGCGAAGTGATAAGTCGGATGGAATGCGGCGATCACTGGGTGGTTTATGCAGCGGTTGAAAACGGTAATTTGTTGAAAAATGACGGGGTGACAGCCGTGCACTACCGGAAATCGGGGAGTCATTATTAAGCTGCGATTAGGACACGGCATTGGCCTCAATCGTGTCAGCTTAAGGTCAAAGGTATTCAGAGATTGCTGTTTATAGCAGAGACCAGATCCCCCCTAACCCCCCTTAATAAGGGGGGGACAAGAGTGTTCTGTTTCGTCAACCCCTACTCCCCGAGGATGGGGGAGACAGGATTCCTCTCAAAGTCCCCCTTCTTAAGGGGGATGCGAGGGGGATCAGGCCTCTGCTATAAACGAGAGATCAAAGGGTTTTCAAACTGGTTGTTGACACGACGCAAAGCAATTCCGTGTCCCTTCCCTAAAAATATATCGAAGTTTGTAGGGTGCATCAGCTTTGTCAGGTGCGTCGCTATCCGTTACATCCGCTACAAAATCCGTTGCCGAACTTCCTTCCATCCGTTACATCCGCTACATCCGCTACAAAATCCGTTGCCGAACTTCCTTCTCCTACGACAATTTCTTGAGTTCTGCTGCGGTTTGGTTGAGCAGTTCCGTACAAACTTTAACTTCAGCAATGCTAGTAGCAGTTTCTGTTGTTCCTAAGTTAACATGGTTCATTGCTTCGAGAACTTGTTGAATCGCGATCGCCTGTTGGTTAGCATTCAGAGCAATTTGTTGATTGTTCAAAAATACCTTATCTATCGCCTCTGCAACACCCGCGAAAATTTCTGTTGTCCCTCTAGCTTGTTTAATTCCTTGTGCTGCGGTTTTTGAACCTTCATCCGTTACCATCACCGTGTTGCCGATCGCAACTTGAATTTCTTTAGTTAGAACATTAATTTTCTCGGCTGATTGTTTGCTTTCATCAGCTAGTCGCCTAATTTCAGTCGCGACTACCGCAAAACCCTTGCCATTTTCCCCAGCACGCACTGCTTCCACAGCGGCATTAAGAGCTAGCATATTCGTTTGGTTCGCGAGATCTGCTACCAACTCAGAAATCCCACTAATTTTAACAGTATTTTCGTTCAAGTATGTAATCTGTTTGGCGATCGCGTCTACTTTTTCTTGCAGAGCTACTATTCCCTCCATCGTCTTTTCTACAGATTGAGTCCCCGACTCAGCTAGGGTTAGCGCTTGATGGGACGAGACTGCTGATGCTTCTGCTTGCTTGGCCGACAAAGACGAAGCAACACTTAACTCATTCATCGTCGCAGTCGTTTGATTCACAGCATTAGCTTGCTGAGATATGGTGTATTCTTGCCGATCGACTGCGGCAGTAATTTGCATGGAAGAAGAGGCAATCTTCTTGACAGATTGCACGATGGGGTTAACAATATCGCGGCTGACGATCGCAGTCAAGACTGCTGCGGACAACAAAGCCAAGATCACAGTACAGACTAGCAAAACTGTCAAACGCTGAATATTAGCTTCAATTTCCTGATGTTTTGTTTCCCCAACTTTTCGCTGGAGTTCGATTAGTGCAGAAAAGGCTTGAACTGTTTCGGCACCAAAAGGAGTTGTCGTAGCTGCGCGATACTCTGCTGCTTCCTTAAGTTTACCTGCTTGCTGCAACTCAAACCACTTCGGCCTGGCTGCAATATACCTGCGATAAGCATCTTGCAGCTTATCGAAAGCAACTTGCTCTTCTGCGGTGAGTTCGCCTCTGGCATATTCTCGCAGGTTATCGTGAATTATTTTGTATAATTGTGGCTCTTCGGTCAAAATGTCCGATCGCTTGGATGGTAAAACGATAAACTGTGGGAAGCCGTAACGCAGCTTCCATAAAGCTGACTCTGAGTTGGCTAGAGCCACCGTCCCCTTAACTTGATATATATACAATTTCTCTGCATCTTGTGCTAATTCAACGGTGTTCCGCCAACCCACAAATCCGACAACTGCGAGTAAAGCGGTCAAAGCTCCAAAGCTGGCCAACAATTTAGCTTTAATTCCTAAGTTCATTTTTTTTGCTAATTTGCAATGCAGACTGTTTTCTACTAGCGCTATCGATCGCGAATGAGAATTAAATAACTTATACTCTTGAAAGTGGGATGGGCGTCCCGCCCGTCCAAAAAGGGCGGGCGGGACGCCCATCCCACAATAACAATTAAAATTGTAAGTTATTGACAGGAGCGACTCCTTACTTTTCCTCAGCAGTCTTGGACGGCCAGAGATAGATAGCGCCAGAAATTAAAGTTAAAGCCACAGAAACCCAAAACGCAATTAATGCCGGAACGTTCCACGCTTCCGAGAGGGGAGCGATTAAAAGTGCGATCGCCACAATCTGACTCACCGTCTTCAACTTGCCCCAAATATTAGCTCCCGAAATCGTAGTTTTATTAACACGCCACCCCGCAATTGTCAACTCCCGCCCCAGAATTAAAAACACTGCCCAAGCCGGGACTTTACCCAACTCAATCAACACTAAAAGCGGCGCGAGTACCAATAATTTATCCACCAAAGGGTCGAGAAACTTTCCCAAATCGGTAATTTGGTTCAGCTTCCTAGCCAAATACCCGTCCAGCCAATCAGTAGCAGCAGCTACTACAAAAATTGCAGTACAAATCCAGCGGCTTTGGGCGCTTGGGTCGTACAAACCGTAGAGCAGAAACGGCACTCCCAGCAAACGAGAAAAAGTAATCAAATTAGGCAAATTCATAACAGAAGGAAGAAGGAAGAAGGAAGAAGGAAGAAGAAGGAAGGGGAGCATCTCAGTTTTGCATTTACAGTGCGAGCTTAAGAGCTCGCGTGCTTGTAGAAGCACGCGAGCGGGGACACTCGCACTACCATAAAAAATGCTTCTTGCAAAAGTGAGATGCTCCCGAAGGAAGAAGGAAGAAAGAGGAAAAAAATTAAGGGCAAGCTTTTTACAAGCTGGCCCTTAATTTAACATTTTTTGTAGCTGTTTAACTTGGAGAAAAACAGCTTTTAGCTCTATATTCATCTAATTGTAGCCCACAAAAAAGAAACAGACAACCCAAAACAACCGATCGATTAACACGCACCGTGTTTATTCAATACAACCCAAATAGTTTTGCAAATCAGGTTGATGTCGTAGACAACAGACCACTTGCGCTGATAGTCGAGATCCATCCGCACAATATCGTCAAAGTCTTTAACTCCAGACCTGCCGTTGACTTGCCACTCCCCAGTCAGACCGGGTTTGACATTTAAACGCTGCCAGTGAAAATCGTCGTAGCCTGCGACCTCATCGGGAGTTGGCGGTCGAGTTCCCACCAAGCTCATGTCCCCAACTAACACGTTCCAGAATTGAGGTAACTCGTCCAAGCTAGTGCACCGCAAAAAGCTGCCGATGCGGGTAATTCGCGGGTCATTGTCATTCTTGAAAATGTGACCCTTGGCTTGGTTGGTAACTAGGTGTTTGAGATTTTCTGCACCTACAACCATCGATCGCAATTTCCAGATTCTGAAATGCCGCCCTTTGAAGCCACAGCGAACTTGACTGTAAAGAAGCGGGCCCGGACTGTCCAAAAACATCACTACCGCTACCGGCACTGCCACCGCCCCAGCAATTGCCAGTCCTAACAACGAGCCCAAAATATCGATCGACCGCTTGACCTTACTTGTTACGGATCGGTGAAGCGGTTGTTTTGATACACAAACTCTGTAAGTAGGTTTCGGAACAAATAAAGAAAGCATTTCTGATAAGACTGATAATGTAGAGGCACCCATCACAAATTTCATCGGATTTGTCTCAAGATTTAACAGGATTTCACGTCTATCCTATGAGACTCTCCCGAGCGCGAGAACACAAACTCCTGGGCTTTGCACAATCTTTAAAAAGTTGCAACACTTTTATAAAGTTTCTGTATATTTCATTTATAAAAATATAAATATTCCGTAAAATCCACTGCATTTACTAAAAAAAACTGAGTTTTTGCGATCAAAAACTCGGTTTCTACGGAGAATATTTGGGGAAGACAAAGAGAATTGCACTGAGAAAACCGGTTTTTTGCAGTTTACCGATCGATATCCGTGCAAACATCCCAAGCAATTGTCAGTGGCTCTAACAATTTTTGCTGGCTGCTAGAGGCGAGGAGGCCCAAATATTCGCGAACAACAGAGGCGTGTTCCACATTCAAACGATAACCCCGCGAAACATCTTCAAAGAAAAGCGGCTCGGTCAAAATTGCTTCCCAATCGGGATTTTGCCTCGACTCCTCGGCTAGCAGCATGAAATCTTCCTCCTCTGGCAACAATCCCGCCGGCAATCTTCCTTCCAAAATCCCCAGAATTCGGGGCTCACAGGTGCGGGTGTTCACGCCCTGCCGTTCGAGCAACTGCAAAATTTCCTCAAAGCTCAGAGTTTTCTTACCCAAAACCTGCATTAATTCCCACAGCAGAAAAAAGTCGCTGTACTGTTGCTGCCGTACATCCAAAATTTGAGGATAGAGAGCTAAACTTGCCAACCCGCAGGCAACTTGACCGCTTTTTTTTGAAGAGTTTGTGCTTTGAGATGCGGAATTTGAGGCAAAATTGTAAATTTCCGAAATATCTCGATCGCTCTCCAATTCGCGATCTTGAACCACGATCGCATTTGGCAGCTTTTGCCGCAACCAGCGGGCGATCGCAGGCCAACCACCCATGCCCCCCGTACAAATGGCCTGATTGATTCGTGCCGGCGACATTCCCGCGCGGCTGAGCAAAGCATTCAATTCACGATTCAACTGCTGTACAAAAGGCACTAAAACCAAACTTTCCAAATCTCGACGCTTCACATCCCAATGCTGCTCGCCAATATCAAAAACAAAACTTTCTTGATGTTGCAAAATAACTTTCAGATGCCTTGCCGCCTCTAACAATTGCAGGCCAAAATCTGAAGATTGCAACCGCTGCTGCAATTGATAGCGACTCGGCAAATCTGGATGACCCGGACGCGGCAAATCGATCGACATTCCCCAAGTTTCATTCTTAGCCAACAACTGACAAATAATATCCTGATCGAAAGCATTGCCAGCCGCATCAAAACTTTGGCAAGTAAAATCAGCACGTGTTAAATCTTGAAGATTTTCCGGCAACTCAACCACGGCTAATTCCACCGTGGCCGCCCCCGCATTCACAATCAAAGTTCCCCCGCTAAAAGAGGAAGCATTGACAGTTAGCGGTGCAGCTTCTGCGAGGGATCTTTCCATAGTATCGATCGCCCCAGATTGAACTCCAGTAGCATTTTTCAGAGGAGTTACAGCAGCAACCAAAGTGGCGATCGCATCGGGAACCACAAAAATTTGCGCGCCCTCAGCCACCAGATCCGCGCCCAAAACAGCCTCCCGCAGGTTAAACCCATAGGCCTGGGACCAGCTCGCAGGAGTCCCCAAAATCACACCCTGCAAGTCTTGCAGCGCCGCATCCAGGATTTCTGGCGTCAGTCCCGAAGCTTTACAGATTAAATTGGAAATTGGCAAGAGAGCCGAATTCGCCCCCGCCCTCGCAGAATCGAAAACTTCCGGCGATGTGCGAAATTTTTGCCCCTGGTGCTTGCGATTCAAAGTAGCCAGCAGCGCCCGCACAGCGTGCAGCGGTAGGGCGATCGACACAGCCCGATCGGACGACAATTGCAACAGCGGTTCGTACATCCCAGCAGTTGCGCGCTGATAAGGAATGCCCACCTTTAAAGGCAATTTAAAATTTTGCAATAAAAATTCTCCCGCACGCAAATCCAACTGCGGGCATCCCACCGACTTGACTGTCACCTGCGGGCCGCTGGTGGGGGTTGGGGCTGTTTCCTCGATCGCCGCGACGGAGGGAATCCGACAACTGGCGCTGGCTGCGGAAACCTCAGCCTGGGCTGTTTCCCAGTAAATTGGGTGCAACTGGCCTTCTTCGCGATCGAGCAAAGCCGCCGACAGCCCGCTGGAACCGAAATCAATGCCCAAATACCAGCGAGAATTCTGGCGTTTTGGGGATTGAGAAGATGGAGGGGCGATCGCACCTGGAACAGAATGCAGCGCTGACTCTTGCTGCTGCCCAACAGCAAACTCTCTAGATTCGGTTATCTCCTCAACAACCCCGGCTTTACTCTGTCTGGAAATTAGGTTTTTTTTTTTGACTTTTTGGAGGATTTGACGGCATTTCCTGGGTTTCCGGAGTTTGGGCCACTTCTGGATCGGTATCCTTCAAACTCGCCAAAATCTCATCTAGCGTCAAATTCGATTCATCTTCACCAGCAAACAAATCATCATCAAGTTCGTGTTCCAAAACAAAGGGTTCATCTTCAGATGAAAGTTCCAACTCATCGGAGAACAAATCCTCCAGCGATCCGAGTTCTTCCTGGGCCGCTTCCGCAAAGGGATTGTCTGCACCCTCGTCGGGGGAACTCGCCAATAAATCCAAGCTGTTAGCAGCACTGGAAGTCGATCGCCGTTCCGCTTTATTGTCCGATCCTTCGAGATTGTAGAGATCTGCCTCCAACAGTTCCATCGTACTCACATCCAACTTGAGAGCTCGATCGAGGTCATCTTCTAAGGCCTCAACCGGCAGCAAATCCTCCTCCGGCGAAGCTTGGATGTAAACATCATTGAGTCCTTGGGACGAGTTTCCAAAATCGCCAGTTTGAACATCGCGGGCACTGGGTACACGGGGGTTCCTGGGTTGGTTCGGACTCATTTCTGCTGGCGGTGGAGGCACAGCAGCAGTGTCGAAATGCTCGCCTAGGTTTTCTCGATCGTCCAAATCAAGTTGCGGAGCGATCGAACTTAAAGCTGACGGTTCCGAAACCTGAGATACTGTTGGCTCGATCGAACTTAAGGCTGACGGTTCTGAAACCTGAGTTACTGTTGTAACTTGCGGTTCAAATAAATCTTCAGTATCTAAAGTTAGAGCCTCTACAGAATTACCGATTGCGAATTCTGAATCTTCATCTGCTAGAACAGCTTCCTGCGATTCGCCTTCATCCAGCAGATTTGCAAACAAATCTTCCGCAGAATTTAGGGTTTCTGTCGTTTCACGCTCTGCTGCGGCTGGAGATGGTGCGGCTTCTGTTTCCGCAACATTTTCAGTATTTTCGATCGTGAAATCTTCCAGCTCTAATTCTAGTTCGGCGACTGATTCTCCCGCGAACAAACTCGCGTACAAATCCTCAACATTTTCGTCATTTTCTGCTAACAGATTTTCCGAATCAGCACCCGAAAAGCGAGTTACCTGTCGAGGGATTGCCGGTGAAGAACCAAACAAATTATCTTCTAAATCCGGGAGCGAGAGAGGGGCTTCAACGCGATCGCGATCGCGCCTCAACTGTCCGAATTGCGGAGAAATTTCTGTCCCGGCGTAGGGCAATCTGTCTTGTTCTCCAAGTTCGCCGCTGCGCTCTTCACTTTCGGTATCGGCTGGTGGGTGGATCTGAGTATTTGAGAAGGCCCCAGTGACAACAGAGCGGGCGACGGCGGTTGGGGAACCCGTTTCGACATTTGGCAGGGCGATCGGCTGCTGCACGTAGGAAGAGGCATCTCGTCCCAACTGTGCCACCAAGTGGTTGACAAAAGTCGCGAACATTGCCTCGCTCTGCTGGCTCAAACCATACATATTTTCGAGTCCTTGTCCCAAGGAAGCTTGATAGCTTTGCAGATTTGCTTCCAAAGCCTCGAACACGATACCCATCGTAGAATCGAGCCTCATCAGCAGACTGTCAGCACTAGCTTGGAACCGTTGCATTTGCTCCAATCTCTGAGCAGGTGTCAGCAGCGGGTGTTCTTCTGAAGTTTGTGGGCTTAAAGCCGATTGCTGCGATTGTGCAGCACTGCTTGGCAACAACTGATTTTCTAGGCTACTGAAAATTTGGGATAAATCGCGATCCAAGGTTTCTTCCAAGCGCCCCGTCAGTACCTGCAAGAAATCAGAAATGATTTGCTGTTGGTTTGCTTGTTGCTGGGCTAGGGATTGTTGTTGCTGCCGTTTTGCTTCTAGCTGTTTGATTTCTAATGTGAGAGCTTGCTGCTCTTGTCGCAGAGCTGCTATTTCTTCTTGGAGCGGCCCCGTCAGGCCAGAACGCAGGTTGGTGATTTCCTCGGTGACGGCAAGCATAATTTGCTCTGTTGGTGAGGGGCGATCGACCCTCGGCGGCATTTTGGGAACTGGAACTGGTTCTGGGCGGACAGTTGGGCTAGCGGGGGCCTTGCGGGCAGCTACCTTTGAGTCTGAGGAAACCAGATAAGCGCGAACTCGCTCCAAAAGTTGGCGCTGGTGGACAGTATCGATCGAACCCGTCCAAGGCAAGCGGGGTGCGGGCTTGCTGAGTACCTCATCAATCTCAGCAATCAGTGCTTGAATTTTGTACTTCTGAGAATTCAAGGGCGGAACCTCTTGGGAATGCGGCTAGGGATAAACTTTATACAAAAAAGATTGAAGTCAGGCGGCAGCTATGCCAATAGATAGAATAATCTGAATGCGAGTCCATCAATAATTGACTAATATTTTCTGACAACTTTGAATTAACCTTTTGCTTTTGCCTTCGGATGACTTCTATTGCCCATCATAGGTTAGCCGGTACTTCCGCATCAAATGCCCGCTTCTGTTCACTGCAAGTCCTCTCAAATTCTGCGGCTGCTTTCCTGGTTTCCGGACACAGACAGGCGATTCCCGAAGACGGATAGCAGCGATCCCGAACTGCCACTGCCTCACCCATAACCCCGATTTTGGGGCGGTGGCAGTTCGAGCCGGTCTCTCCTCTGGTAATACGGTAAATTTTTGTTTCCCTCTTTCACAGACTTGGGAAAAACCTCAAACAATCTGCGATTTGGGATTCCCGGATTCGGGCTTGTCCCCGTGCAGTCGATTTGAACAACCTTTTATGATAGCTTTCGATCTGTGTTCGTGGCTAGAGATTAATGGTACAATAATCTGGGGGTAGCATAAAAAATTGCTGGAAACTTGGTCGGTTTCGGTTGCCAAGAGCGCCAAACTTTAGCCTGGTAATTGCTGTGGATTTTCTTGGTAGTGCTGACATTTGACAGGTTCGAGGCAGTTGCGTTCGGATGTGGTCGCTGTCTGTCCGGTGTGCGGACTTGTGCTTCTGTTAGCCGATCGACTGCCGGGCCTGCTGACCACAAATCTCTCAGCAGTGTTAAACTTGTCATCGCGAAGTGGTTGTCTTCGCTAACTGGATCGCTCTGTCCCTTGCCGCTGCTTAAATTTTGTTAATAAAATTGGGTCGGCGGTATGTATCTAAACAATTATGGTATAGTCTTTAGTTTCTAGCTCGCAATCAGAGCTTGAGGCTATTAATTCCCATATTCGACCTTTGACCGCAAAACTTTAGAGGAAAAATTGCCGATTTTAGATCCTTGTTCCTCAAATGCTTGAATCTCAAATCGATCGAATGACTCGGCTGCAAGCTATTTCTAACTGCCCAGCGCAGCTCAAGCGCATAAATTAAAATGATGGCCTCATGGAAGACCGCTTTAACGCCCGAGATCCGCAGTCAAATATAAATCAATTGATAGTTTCTACTCCTTTTTTTGCAGGTTTGCCTGACCCTGTAATCGAGAGAGCAACTGTCCACATCGTTACCCGCAGTCATCCGTCAAATCAAGTGATTTTACTAGAAAATGACTGGGGAACATCAGTGTATTTTATATTGGATGGTTGGGTGAAAATTCGCACCTACAACCTAGACGGAAAAGAAGTAACGCTGAATATTTTAGGGAAAGGAGAACTGTTCGGGGAAATGGCTGCGATCGAAGAAGCACCGCGATCGACAGATGTCATCACCCTAGCCCCCACACTGATCGGCAATATGCCAGCTCAAGATTTTGTGCAACTCATTCATACCGAGCCCCTCGCAGGCATTCGGCTAGCTCAACTGATGGCCCGCCGCCTGCGGCAAGTCAACCGGCGCCTGCGTTTGCGAGAGTCTGACAGTACCTCGCGAGTAGCAGACATTCTCTTATTTTTGGCCGAGGGGCAAGGCAAAATTATGGAAGCAGGAGGTACAGAAATACCCAACCTGCCGCACAGAGAATTAAGTAGCCTCAGCGGGCTGGCTCGGGAAACGGTAACGCGAGTGCTGAGCAAGCTGGAAAAAAAAGGAACTATTCAGCGCGAACGTGACGTTTTGTGCATTCCCGACCTACACGCCTTGGAGCGTCTGTTAGTCTAGAAGTATCAGAGATTGTTAATTTGAATCTCATGCAAAAAAACTCTCTGTTAACTACTAATGATGATTGCGCGCCGGAGGTAAAGCTGTGAGTTTTAAGAAAATTTTCGCCGCCGTAGATGATTCCGATCTAGGTCACCGCGTCTTCAGTCAAGCCTTAGAACTAGCGTCGATCGATCGCGCCCAGATGATGCTATTTCACTGCGTTACTGTCAACTCCCTCGGCGAGGCGGCAGTGCCAATTCCCGTAGATTTGGGCATGAATGTCCAGTTAATGGATCAAACTTATCAAGCTCAACGTTTGCTGCTGGAAAGGGAGGTAAAACAGTCTGAGGATTTGCTGAAAAATTATAGCGAGGTTGCAGCCAAACAAGGATTGCAGGTGGAATTTGACTGCAAAATGGACGGAGATCCGGGGCATTGTATCTGCGATCGCGCCCAAAATTGGGGCGCAGATTTAATAATAGTCGGGAGGCGGGGCCGCACGGGGCTTACAGAAGCTTTCCTCGGGAGTGTTAGCAATTATGTTGTTCACCACGCATCTTGTTCGGTATTTGTAATTCAGGAAGTCAAAGCCCAAAAATGATCCGGCCCAAAATTTTCCTGAGAACATCAATCTAAAATAAGACTGGCGTCTGTACTTAAGCCCGGTTTCTGGTAACAATATTAAATTTGGTGGCGAGGCATCCAAACAGTGAAACCGGAAATCAATCTTATGGCTTGCCAGTCTCGTAAAATCTCAAACCTAAAATCTAAAATCGGGAAATCGGGAATCAGACGTGTAGCACGCAAGTCCCCTAAAATCTAAAATCTAAAATCTAAAATCTAAAATCTAAAATCGGATGAGTGATTTTTTGTCAGCAGATGCCGCGTCTAATTCGGGCAGTTCACCCAGCACCAATAATGAGCCGCAAACCGCCACTTTTTCAGCAATGGCGGGCGATCGCAAAAATCCCGCTCCCCGGACGCCCGCCGCTGGAGAAGCTCCTTTGAGGCTCGTAGAAACGGCATTTTTGGCAAGTACCGCTAGCTTGATTTGGCTGATAAATTATTACTTTCCGCTGGGCCCGTTGCTGCGGGTGTTTTTCCCGGTGCCCATTGCCCTAGTTTACCTGCGTTGGGGCAACAGAGCCGCTTGGATGTCAGCTTTGGTTTCCGGTTTGCTGCTGTCTGTACTGATGGGCCCAACGCGGAGCATTTTATACGTGATTCCTTTTGGAATTATGGGAGTTGCGCTGGGAGGACTTTGGCGGCGCAAAGCGAGTTGGTCTGTCTCTATTACTGTGGGGGCGGTAATTGGTGCTGTCGGCTTCTTTTTTAAGTTTTGGCTGCTGTCAGCTTTGGTGGGTCAAGATCTGTGGGTTTATGTAACCGCCCAGGTAACGGAGATTGTGGAATGGGTGTTTGTGAAGCTGGGCTGGCTGAGCGTGCCGAGTTTGAGTACAATTGGGGCGATCGCCGCCGGGATGATTTTGGTTAACAATATTGTCTATTTATTTGTAGTGCATTTAGTAGCTTTGCTGCTGTTAGATCGTTTGGGAAATCCGATTCCGCGGCCGCCGCGCTGGGTGCAAGTTTTAATCGATTATGAGGAGTAATCGGAAGTCATTAGTCATTAGTCATTAGTCATTAGTCATTAGGAAGAAGGAATAAGGAAGAGGGAAGAAGGATTTTGTAACAGATTTAACAAATGGATGTTGAGGGAAGGAAAAAAATCAAATTATCCGCTTTGCCTCTTTCTAGTTTTTCCGGCAATTACCAATTCTTCATTACCAATTCCCCATGACTAATGACGAATAACTAATAACTAATGACTACTGACTACTGACTACTGACTAATTATGATTCATGTTTATACAGAAATTGAACAGGGCCAACGGTGGCTCGATCGCCATCGGGGACAAAAACCGATATTTGCCTGCGTGTTAGGATTCACCGCAACTGGCTTAATTCCGGGGATTTCCGCAGCAGGAGCAACCCCGCGCGATCGACAATTTACTTGTTTGGCCGATGCAGAATTTTTGTACAACGGCCCCCAACCGTCGCCGCAGTATCCCTTGCCGCCCCTAGAAGCCGGTGCATCGCCGGTACTAATATCTCGCGCTGTAGTCGAAGCTTTGGAAATTCCGCTTTACCTGTTTAATGCTGGTTTACCCCTGCCACCTCCCGTACCTGCCATTGATTTGGGCGGTACTGCGGCAAAGTGTCTTACTTCGGGGAATGCTTTGGAACTAGAAACAGTCAAACATTTGCTGGAACAAGGGTTAATTTGGGGAGCTAAATTGGCGGCCCAAACTAATGGCAGTTATTTGATTTTAGGGGAGTGCGTAGTTGGTGGCACGACTACTGCTTTGGGCGTGTTAATGGGTTTAGGTATTGCAGCGGCGGGTAAGGTTAACAGTTCTCACCCTACCTGCAATCACGCTCAAAAATTGGCTGCGGTGACAGCGGGACTCAATAATGCTGGGTGGGAAATTGGCATAAAAAATAGCACTCCCCTGGATTTGGTGGCGGCGGTGGGCGATCCGATGCAGATAGCGGTGGCCGCAATGGCGATCGCCGCGAGTCGGACTTGCGGGGTACTCTTGGCTGGTGGCACGCAAATGCTGGCAGTGTACGCTTTGATGCAAGCCCTAGCCCGCGAATATGCTCTGTTATGGCGTCCCGAACAAGTCGCGGTGGGGACTACGCGCTGGGTGGCTGAAGACCCCACAGGGGACACCGCAGGACTCGCGTCAGAGATCGGCGGTGTGCCTCTGTTGGCTGCACAGCTAAGTTTTGCGAGTTCTCGCTACCCGCAACTGCAAGCTTACGATCGCGGGTATGTTAAAGAAGGTGTCGGTGCGGGTGCGTGCGCGATCGCCAGCGGCTTGACTGCAAATTGGACTCCAACCCAACTGCTGCAAGCTGTAGAAGCCCTAGCCTCGCGCTGTGAAATTCAACAGTAAAACCGGGTTTTTCGTTTTCCGTGCGTCTCGGAATCTGAGGGATTAAATATGAAAAATTCAGATGTGCGATCGAGCTGCGAACCTGGTTGTGCTGCTCAATTAGCTTCGTTTGGGCTGAATAATTATATCATTTTCTGTAGCATTTTTGCTTTCAGATTTACAGAACATTCTACACAATATCTCGCTTTGATGCAGTATTCCTACTGTGAATCGTGCGAGACAAAAACACTCTATTCAATGACTCTATAAGTAGACGAGCATAAAGCAAGGGAAGTTGTATTTTTTCTCTCTATTTAATGCCGATCGCCAGCAGCAATATTTAATTAGACCCGCCTCCGCCTACCTGTTGCGAGTGCATTCTTTTGGCGAGCAACTGTTCTTCCAAGGCAGCAATTCGATTGTAAGCTGCTGTTAGCTGAGCTGTTAGGCGCTGGATTTGAATCTCGGAACTCAGCTCTTTTTCCAGGCTTTGAGAATTCTTGTCAAAGTAGCTGTCATCTAACAGTATGTCTTTGTGTTCGAGGATGCCGTCGATATTGCTGTAGCTTTGATAGGGGGAGGTTTTGTAATTTCCTGCCCTCAGGGAGCGATCGTCCCTATGCTGCTGAGCTAGCTTCGTCTCTTTTGCGGACTCCAATAACTTTTCATTGAGGTTTTCTATGAGTTTGTACAAGGCATCGACTTGTTGGCTCAATACTGTAACTTGCTGGCGTAGCGCTTCCATGCAGTCATCCTCGGGATAGTAACTTATATCTTTACATATTAGGGAAATCTTTACATAAGTGGGATTTATCACTAAATTATTTAATTTTTGACGTAATTGTTGTGTTTCAAATCCTGACTGTAGGTTGAGATACTCAGCTTGAGGATTTTAGATTTTAGATTTTAGATTTTCTTGGATGCTGAAACGAGGTTTGTTATTTGTTATTTGTTAGCTCCCATGCTGCGTTCAAACCTTCAATCAGAGTTAAACAAAAACTCGGTGTCTGAGAGTGGGAGTCTCTCCAGGAGAGTGAGATTGACTCGGCAGTCAATTTTCCATTTTTCGATGTGAGATTGTTATGGAGGCAGCAACCGGGTTTTTTAGTTATTAAACTGTCGCGGATTTAAAAGGGATTTTTCGCTTCGGTTGTGGAAAAAGCGTCATCGAACGGCAGAGTGCTGTGCTTTTGCGGTTTCGTTATATTAAGGAATGTAACACAGATACAGGCGATCGCCCGCCAAGACCGGCGAAACTACCCCAAAGCAATTTGGAGCTCACAAACGAGGCGTTAAGTTGACGGCAAGAGTAGCACCGAGTCCGATCGCAGCAGAAGCGAGTACAATGGCTCTGTGTTGGAAAAAGAAATAAGACAAATCGGTGCGGACTACCGGACTCGACAAACAATTATTTCCCGGGTCGCAGAACACAAAACATCGGTCAATATTTAGAAAAGCGGATTCACAGGTGAAACGAAGGTCTTTGCTATTGGGCGCAGCCACCCTAACTTTAAGTCAATTGGCGGCAGGTTGCGACTCGAAACCCACTCTCAAAATTCGATCGCTCAAAAACGGTATTCCGGCCCAACTCGCAAGCAAATTTAGCCGCGATTTACAACCGTCTCCGCAGTTACAGGTAACTCAGGAAGGGCAATTAAAAGAATTATTCGCCCTTTTGCAGGAGTGGAAACGGACGCCGGAAGCCAAAAATCAAGCTGACTTGGTGATGTTGGGCGATTATTGGCTGACTGTGGCAATTCGGCAAAAATTGATTCAGCCGATCGATCCTGCTAAAATTGCTAATTGGTCGCAATTGCCCGAAAGATGGCAAAAACTCGTCAGACGCAACGCTGACGGCCAATTAGATGCTAAAGGTCAAGTTTGGGCTGCACCTTACCGCTGGGGAAGTACGGTAATTGCCTATCGAACCGACAAATTTAAGGCTTTGGGGTGGACTCCTACTGATTGGAGTGACTTGTGGCGAGTGGAATTGCGCGATCGAATTTCGCTACCCGATAGCGCGAGAGAAGTTATCGGTTTAACATTAAAAAAACTCGGAAAATCTTACAATACGCAGCAATTAGATAAAGTCCCAAACCTCAAAAAAGAACTCGCAAATTTGCACGCGCAAGCTAAGCTTTACAGTTCCGATTCTTACTTGCAACCGTTAATTTTAGGCGATACTTGGTTGGCAGTAGGTTCCTCGGCCGACGTACTACCGCTGCTGCAAACTCAAAGCGATATTGCTGTAGTAATTCCCGCTTCGGGAACTGCACTTTGGACGGATTTGTGGGTACAACCCGCATCAAAAAAGCCAGTTTCGTTAGGGGAAAAATGGATTAATTTTTGCTTGCAGCCTCAGATTGCGCCTCAATTATCTTTGCTGGCTAAGGCTAGTTCGCCGATAATTGTCGGTATGAAACCGGAGGATTTGCCGACAGATGTTCGCAGTAATCCCGTGTTGTTGCCCGAGGCTAAGATTCTTGCTGCTAGCGACTTTCTGCTACCTTTCGGGGATGCGGGGATTGGGCAATATCGATCGCTCTGGCAAGAAATTCGGCAAGTAGTGAAAGGCTAAAATGTAGGGTGCGTCAGTCACCCACCCACAAGCGCCGAGCAAATTATCAAAACTGACGCACTCCCGACAAAGAAACCGGGTTTTTTATCTAATCTGCGGACTACAGCGAAGGATTTTCGTAAAAAAACCCGGTTTCTGACCCCCGCAGTAATTGCTAAATCATCAAAACTGACGCACCTTAGTTGTAGCTGTAAGGTGCGTCAGCTCTTAAATTCTCATCACCCAAAAATAACTCGCTTCCGGGGCACCCTACTACTGACTTTCACCGTAGGGTGCGTCAGTCACCAGCCCACAAGCGCCGAGCAAATTATCAAAACTGACGCACCTTTGTTGTAGCACTTTTTACAAAAATGAGATGCTTCCAAAGAGCGCCCAAGCGCAACTACGTACCTTAGAACAATAAAAAAATAGCATGGGTTGAAGTGTGGGTATTTTAATTTTAAGAACAATCGTAATTATAACCCACATTCCGCAGATGTGGGTCGGATTTTTTTATCAGTTGTGAAAACTTGGAAGCCAAACGCTTTTGGGCTGAAATTATGCAGTGTTAGC
>NZ_JAEQCI010000256.1:0-2036 GCF_020738565.1 Microcoleus sp. PH2017_12_PCY_D_A
CCCAATAATTTAGGTATTGATATCGTAGAAATTACGGCCTTGCAATACTTTATACTATATCCTCCTGAACAAGTAGTAGTGATTGAATCGTAAAAAAAATGATTGAGTACAAAGGATGTAACTACTGCCGATATTTTCGACCAGAGGGAACCTGTCCAGCCTTTGAGCCTGGCTTAATTCCCATAGAAATTGTTTCCGGTCAAATCAAACATACTAAGCCTTTAGCAAATCAGAGAAACACAATTGTTTATGTGCCTACAAAAAAATCCATAATCTACAGGTATAGAACAGGAAATCATCAATTATAACTGAAAAAATACCCAAAAATCTGTGATTTGGTACACTCCTGACCACACTAATGCTAGTTTTACTCAGGGAGATATTAAAGCTCCTTGGGAAGGAATTGGTACGGGTTGGTTCCATTCTGTTTTAGGTGGAGGTTCTCAATTACGACCTTATTTTGATGGTGGGAAGAAGACTAAAACTGAGTTGGGTAACTTTGAGAATTATTTGAAGAATAATTTTGATGCTGTAGCGGCTCAACTAGATTCGCAACCCATTCCTGGTTGGTCTTTGTACAATGGCGATAATAAGTCTGTGTTGCAAAGCTCCTTGGTGAATCGGAACAGCATTACTACTTTATCTAACCCTGTAGTAGGGGCTAATTTGGGTTCAATCAATTATGCTCTAAAATTAGGTACAGGCGACAGCATCACGCACAATCCCTTTGTTGTACCGGATTGGGGAAATTTACGATTTGATGTTTTTGCTCCCACTCAAAGCGGAACACTAAATGTCAAGCTTGAAACGATAGATGGACAAAGTAAAAATGTAATCATCAATCTGGCACAAGATGCAAACTTTCAAATTGATGCAGCCAACAACAATAACACCGAGTCTATTAAGAACATCTATTCAGACATTGAAAATAAGATTGGGTTTGGCAGAAAAGGATTTGAAACCTTCCAACTTAAGTTAAACCTCACTGATTCAGAAATAGCAGATTTCCGAGGAAAGTCAGCGAAAATAACTTTTTCTTTAGACGGCGGTGACTCCGTTTACATAGATAATGTTTTCTTCAAGAGTGACCATCTCAACTTTGGCAATCCCACTCAAGCTAGATGGAATCCTAGCAACAGTACATATAAAAACAACTTGCTGCTTGAAAAGCCCCAATACGCAGTGTCTTACAATGCTGACACCAAACTTGCCAACTGGGTTGGTTGGAAAGTAGACAAGACATGGACGACAAGACCGCAACCACAACCAGGAGAATTACCCAGTGGGTTAATAAAAAGACCTGAGTTTATAGCCGACCCCGATCTTTTATCTGGTGGCTTGTCAGCCTATGATGGAAATATCTTTACTGGCTTAGGAATGGATCGAGGTCATTTGTCTCCTGACAGAGATAGAAGAAGACATCCCAAAGACCAGTTAGCAACCTACCTAACCACTAATTTGATTGCCCAGTCAATGGATAATAATCGATTTTTTGTTCCAGGAAGCAACTCTCCAGCAGATGCTTCTGCTTGGTTCAATATAGAAGATAAAGTGATAGCCCCCAGAGTTGCTCAGGGGCAAGAGCTTTACATTTTCGCTGGAGCTATTGGTAACAATCCAAATGTTCAAAAGAAAACGAATGTTCCTGAGTTGCTCGATGACCTTTTCAATGGAGAGTTGATCAATCAGGGAAACACAAGCCCTAGCAATTTGTCAAACCGACAAATTCACATTCCTCGATGGACGTGGAAAACAATTATGGCTGGGGAACAACCAGGAGCCGAAGTTACTTCGTCAAACATAGAAACTTTCGCATATATGACGCCTAATGTAGCGGAACCAGATTGGACTTTATCCTTAGATGGGGTTGCAAATCCACTTAACAATAATATGTTTTCTCCCTTTTTGGACAACGTTCGCCCTAAAATAACTGGTAAAACGGATTGGAGGAACCCAGATACTTGGCGAGTTACTCTTCCAGAACTCACAAAGATTCTGAACGAACGCAACCGAGTCCGCAATTATGCGTTTGATTT
>NZ_JAEQCI010000068.1:0-31298 GCF_020738565.1 Microcoleus sp. PH2017_12_PCY_D_A
AGGGCAACTAATTTCTAATGTCATATCACGCTATGGGAAACACTTCTCTAATTATAGCTTACTCCGATCCTTTCCTTCAGGGCACTACCCAAATTCAGACCCGAACGGTGTTAAATGTCGCATGGGCCCGCACTCTATTCAGGAAATAGAAGACCCTGGAAGCAAGGTAAATTTAAATATTGGCAGTTGGCCTGTAGTTGGTACTTTGAAACCAGGGCAGAATTTTGAAATCTATCTGGGCCCTAGCGGATTGGGGGTTTTGTACGATGCCCAACGTCAACCTTGGTTTTTTATAGAAAAAAGTGAGGGTACTGGCGGGCCGAGTAATTGTTTTGTTCAGGCTAACAGCAGTTTTGTGCAACCCGTACAGCCTCAGTAACCTTGATAAATAATATTTGCTAGAGTCTCGGATTGTTCTAACAAGATATATTTTTTTACCGCAGAGGGCGCAGAGGACACAGAGGAAGAGTGGAAGGGAGGGGATAAGTAGTCTTAAAGCGTTCATTTCTGCGTTGGCTGCGCTATCTGCGTGTATATTTGTCAAAAAGTACCGGGAGGGATTGAAAAATGACGAAGATGCGGATAGGGCTGTTATTCGGCGGGCGATCGGGCGAACATGAAGTCTCTATTAGTTCGGCGCGGGCGATCGCCCGGGCCCTCGCTGCTGAGGAAAATGCCTCTAAATACGAAGTTCTGCCCTTTTATATCCAAAAAGACGGCTGCTGGCTGTCGGGAACATTACCGCAGCAAGTTTTAGCCGCCGGAAAACCTCTGGAAATAGAGTCGCAAGCAGGAGAAGCTTGGCAGTTTCCTAATTTTAATGGCGTAGATGTTTGGTTTCCTGTTTTGCACGGCCCTAACGGCGAAGACGGTACGGTGCAAGGGTTGCTGAAATTATTGCAAGTTCCTTTTGTCGGTTCCGGGGTTTTGGGATCGGCGGTGGGAATGGATAAAATAGCCATGAAAATGGCTTTTGCTCACGCAGGTTTGCCGCAGGTAAAATACATCGCTGTCAACCGTTCCGAAATCTGGTCGAATCCTTGCGTTTTCCCCAAACTGTGCGACAAAATTGAGGCTGAGTTGGGCTATCCTTGCTTTATTAAACCAGCTAATTTGGGTTCGTCTGTGGGCATTTCTAAGGCTCGATCGCGCGCTGAGTTAGAAGCCGCTCTCGACAGCGCCGCCAGCTACGACAGGCGGATTATTGTGGAAGCTGGTGTGGTTGCTAGAGAGTTAGAATGTGCGGTTTTGGGCAACGACAACCCCAAGGCTTCAACGGTGGGAGAAATTTCTTTTCAAAGCGATTTCTACGACTACGAAACTAAATATACCGAGGGACAATCAGAGTGTTCTATCCCGGCAAAAGTCAGCAGCGCGATCGTCTCGCAAATCCAAGAAATGGCTGTGCAAGCATTCTTAGCGATAGACGCCGCCGGTTTAGCGCGGGTAGACTTTTTCTACCTTGAATCAACCGGAGAAGTTTTGATTAACGAAATTAACACTTTCCCGGGATTTACAGCTACCAGTATGTATCCGCAAATGTGGGCGCACGATGGTATTTCTTTCCCCGAATTAGCAGACCGTTTAATTCAATTAGCTCTCGAACGGCACGGCGAAAAAGCTTGAATCTAGAGCCTAAAACGGTTTTCCTAAAAATAGCAAAAAATAAGTTATTCCGCAGGTAATATATCCATACCAGCGTCAACGAGATAACATGGTTGTGGCAGGCAATGCCTGCCGGCAGCCCTATTTCCGATTCGGGTCGAGCAACTGGGAATTTTCAGCAGCCTGGTATAAATAAATGCTCAATAAAATGGTTAACAGAAAACGGCAAATAGCAGTGTCAATCTCCTATCTGGCATCTCAAATTTTAACTCGGTTAACTTAGATGAGACGTTTCACTCAACTGCCGCAGTGGTGGACTTACGGACTGTTATTTCCTCTAGCGGTACTCAACTGCTGGTTAGCCCTCCTAGTGTTTGAATATTTTCGCGCTCTGATTACTGTTTTGGTAATCGCTACGGTGTTCTCTTTTTTGCTAGATTATCCAGTACGCTTTCTGCACAAATACGGGCTGAAGCGCGATCGCGCAGTTTTGTCGGTATTGTTCGTAACTTTACTGATATTGGTGGTTTTAGGTGTGACTCTGGCTCCGATTCTGCTGAACCAAATCACTGAACTGGCGACTCGATTGCCGACTTGGATAGTTTCTGGTACAGAACAGATTGAAGCGTTCCACAAGTGGGCGGAAAATCGCCGTCTTCCTATTGATGTTAGCGGTTTGACTACTCAATTGAGCGATCGACTTTCAACTCAATTGCAGTTTCTCACCGGCGAAATCCTCAAATTTGGCTTGGGTGCAGCAGACAGTGTGGTGAATTTTCTGCTGACAATAGTTCTGACATTCTACTTGCTCTTGCACGGCGATCGCGTGTGGGAAGGATTGTTTAAGTGGTTTCCCTCCAAACAGAGCCTGCAATTGCGGCAGTTGCTGGCGCGAAGCTTCCACAACTACTTCGTCGGACAAGCAACCTTGGCGGGTTTGATGGGACTGTCGATGACGGTGGCTTTTTTAATTTTGCGAGTTCCCTTCGGGCTGCTGTTCGGTTTGGGCGTGGGTGTAATGACGATGATTCCCTTCGGAGCACCTTTTAGTATTTGCGTTGTCAGTTTGCTGATCACATTAAACAACTTTTGGCTCGGTGTGACAGTTTTAGCTGTCGCGACAGTCATAGAGCAAGTAATTGAAAGCGGGGTTGCTCCTCGATTATTAGGTGGTTTTATCGGTCTCAATCCGGTGTGGATTTTAGTTTCTCTGCTAGTGGGAGTTAAGGTGGCCGGACTAGCAGGTTTGTTGGTTGCTGTACCGATGGCTGGTTTTATTAAGAATACTGTTGATATTTTGGAAACTTCGAGGAACAAGTCGAGGAAAATTGATGCGGTTAGTTCCATTGAAACTACGGAGCAATAATACTATTTTAGATTTGAGATTGAAAAATTGGGAATGATATCGCAGCCTGTAAAATAACCCTTATCAGGTTCGATCGTTCGGACTTCAGTCCTCAGAAAATTATGAGGACTGAAGTCCGAACGATCGAACGAATTAGATTGCAGGTTCGATCGTTCGGACTTCAGTCCTCAGAAAATTATGAGGACTGAAGTCCGAACGATCGAACGAATTAGATTGCGGTCGTGACCGCTGATATCATAGGACTGATTCCATGAAGATTTCTTCGGAGGAAATGCGGAATATGCGGGTCGGCTACCGTAGTTGGTATTATCGCAGGGTGTGGCAATTCGCCAGCGATCGCCCTGGGCGATCGCGCTGACAACCTAAAATCAACAATTTGCCTGCAACAGTCTGGTTTCTACCCCAGCCTGTAGGGTAAATCCCACCACCCAAACACATCTCATAAATGTTTCAATTAAAATGAAAGAACCTTGAGTTCTAAGTTAATTGCACGGTAGTGCTAAAACTACCAAACCATAATTATAAGTCTCGCCCATTCTCTTACCAAATTAATACTATGTCAACCCCCAAAAAGTCTAATCAAATTCAACCTTCTCGCCGTTTTTCTGTGCCGAAAAAACTTGCTTTTTTATCCCTAGTCTTGCTCGGCTCCACGGCAACTGTCGGCTGCAACGCCCTAAATTCGCAAGTTCCTGGCAGTTCTAATGCTATCAAAGCCGAACAACCTGCAAGCGCGGCGCCAATCTCAGCTTTACCTGCAAATATATTGCCGAATCAAGACTCTAATTTTGTGACTAAAGTAGTGCAGGAAGTCGGCCCGGCAGTGGTACGAATTAACTCGTCTCGCACAGTGAAAAACCAAGCTCCAGAAGAGATTCCCGAACAATTCCGCCGCTTCTTCGACCCAGATTCTCCGATTGGGCCTCAGCCCGGAAATCGGGTACAAAGGGGATCTGGTTCGGGTTTTGTTTTTGGTTCCGACGGCCGCATTTTGACGAACGCTCACGTTGTTGATGGCGCCGATACGGTGACGGTAAAACTGAAGGATGGCCGCGAATTGGCTGGCAAAGTTTTGGGTGTAGATACAGTTACTGATGTGGCTGTTGTTAAAGTTGAGGCTACCAATTTGCCTGTGGTGAATTTGGGTAAATCTGAAGATTTACAGCCGGGAGAATGGGCGATCGCGATCGGCAATCCCCTCGGTTTGGACAATACTGTGACAGTCGGTATTATTAGCGCTACAGGCCGTTCTAGCGCCGATGTGGGCGTTCCCGACAAGCGCGTCAGCTTTATTCAAACCGACGCCGCCATCAACCCCGGCAATTCCGGCGGCCCGCTGCTGAACCAGCGCGGTCAAGTTATCGGCATGAATACGGCGATTATTGAAGGGGCCCAAGGGTTGGGTTTTGCGATTCCGATCGATCGGGCGCAACAAATTGCCAACCAATTAGTAACAACCGGAAAAGCCGAACATCCTTATCTCGGCGTTCGGATGTTGACCATTACTCCCGAAGTCAAAGCAGAATTCAATAAAAATCCCAACCCCAAATTGAGGCTGACTGAAGATAAAGGCGTGTTAGTTATGGGAGTTGCGAAAAATTCTCCGGCGTCACAAGCCGGAGTGCGCGTGGCCGACGTGATCAAGAAAATCAACGGTACAGAAGTTAGCGATGCTGGCAGCGTACAGCAAATTGTGGAGCAAAGTACCGTAGGCAAGGATATGCAGCTTGAGTTGAGTCGCGGCGGACAACCTGTGACTGTGGCCCTGAAAGCTGGTGCTTTTCCAGCGAATCAAAAGCAGTAGTCCGACAGTCTGGCAGGGGTTTAAACCCCTGCCTCAAAGCGAAAGTCCTCTCAAGAGGACTGATACTAAGTTACTGTCAATAAAAAGTTTTAAAACTTGGTATAAAAAGGGAGTAATTATCAGTCGGTTTTAACCGACTTGTGCTTTGAGACGGGGGTTTAAACCCCCGGCGGGATGTCGGGGATGCTAGTTATACTAAATTACCAAAATTTCTATTTGTGATTAAGAGGTATAAAAAATGGCTCACATCAATTTGCGCCGCCCCGAAAATATCAGCGGTAATTTCTACGTAGATAGTAGCTGCATTGACTGCGATACTTGTCGGTGGATGGCACCGGAAGTATTTACTCAAGCCGGAGAACAGTCTGCGGTTTACCAACAGCCCACAAACGAAACAGCAGAAATGCGAGGTCTCGCGGCTCTTTTGTCTTGTCCCACAAGTTCGATCGGCACTGTTGAAAAACCGAAAAATATCAAAGAAGTTCAGCAACATTTGCCCGCACTCGTAACAGAAAATATCTATCACTGCGGCTACCACTCAGAGAAATCCTACGGCGCGGCCAGCTATTTAATTGTCCGCCCCGAAGGAAATATTTTAGTTTATTCTCCCCGTTTTGTACCGCCGCTAGTCAAAAACATAGAAGCAATGGGTGGCATTCGCTATCTGTATTTGACTCACCGCGACGATGTGGCAGACCATCAAAAATACCGCGACCATTTTGGGTGCGATCGCATTCTCCACACCGACGAAATTAATGCTGGAACTCGCAGTGTAGAAATTCAATTATCGGGCAGCGAGCCGCATCAAATAGCAGATGATTTGTTAATTATTTCCGTACCGGGTCATACGAAAGGTCACACGGTTTTGCTTTATAATAACAAGTTTTTGTTTAGTGGCGATCATTTGGCTTGGTCAGAAAGTTTGCAGCATTTGATTGGTTTTCGGACAGCCTGTTGGTATTCTTGGCCGGAACAAATCAAGTCTATGCAGAATTTGGCTCATTATGAGTTTGAATGGGTGTTGCCGGGGCACGGCCGCAGGTATAATGCCGATCGAGAAACGATGGGCGAGCAAATGCAGAAATGTGTTGCTTGGATGGAGGTTCATTAAATAAGGACTAAAGTCCTTACTACAAACTCGGCGATCGGTTCGTAGTAAGGACTTTAGTCCTTTCCAAAAAAGTTGGTAGTCATACCAAAACCGATTAGATTGGAATGATAGCGATCGCGCGATCGTCCAGCTTGACTTCGGGGGCCCAAGGAAGAAGGACTAAAGTCCTTACTACGAACTTGTTTTTTAGGCCTTCGGAATGGCTACCAAGGTGATAGAATTAGAGGGGTAATTTGCCCCAAAACCAGCAGCGCTGACACTTAAATCGCTCTGACGGACGATCGCCCGCAAATTCGCCTCGCTGTAGGTGTAAACTTGAGCTTTGGCGGCGGGGTTAAAGCCTTTCAGACTCAAGTTGCCGGTCAAGTTTTTGCTGGTTTTGTTAATGATTACCAGCGTCAAAGCACCGTCGCCCGTGCGTTGCGCTCCGTAGATTGACAAAAGCCCCTGATCCGTGCTGTGCGATCGCACCCAAGTATCGCCGTATCTACCGCCCTTACCGTCATAATTCATGTAAGTTCGGAAGGCATAGGCCCCCGGTTCCGAGGACTTCGGAGGCCCCCACAGCGTCGCTAAATCCAGTTGTTCCCGCCCAAAAATCCCCAGGATATCAGCTTGAGTCAAGGCGCCGTTCATCGACTCCAAACCGCCCCAATTGTATTCAGTAATTGCGACCTTTGTACCGGGATAATCTTGCTTTACCCACTCTCGAAATCGGGGTATAATTGTTAGCGGCGGATTGTATTTACCAATCCAACTTTCATCAGTATAAGTGCTGTCCCACAGCGAACGAGTCGATCGCAACCGGGCTGCTTGCGTCTTAGCATCGCCGGCGGGACAATTCGCCAAACACAGGTCATCGACGAGAGGATAGTAGTGTTCGTCGAAATAGTCGAGAAGCCGAACGCCTTTTTGCTGTTCGTAGGCGCGCATTTGCTGCAAGTACCACCGCGCAAACCAGACGCCGCCGTGTTTTTCGCGATCGCCTTTTACCAGAGAATCCACATAAACCGGCCAGCCAAAATCCGACGGCCCGAGTACCTTAGCGGTGGGATCTGTGGCTTTTACCATTGACGCATATTGGAAAGTGCGATCGCGCAATTCGTCATAACTTGTCGGTTCGGGATGAACGTCGCGGTGAGTGTTTCCCCAGCCGCTTGGTTCGTTGTCCATTTGATAAATTTGTACGCCGCCCGATTCAGCAGTACCGTGGGTTTTAACTAAATGTTGAACCCAAGCTTTTTGGAAATCTGGGTTACTGACAATACTAACATCAAGGCGGTTATTATTAGTAATTAAAGTGCCGTCGGGACGCTTCCCGTTGCCGCACTTATCGCCTTCGGGAAAAATGTAGGGATTGGTTTTTTCTTGCGCGCCGTATTTGGATACTCGAAAGCCGCAGTTCCAGATGCTCAATTTATTTACATAGCCAATTATCGGGATTGTAACGATGCTTTTACTGCCGTTTGTGCGGTTAGTTTTGACAATTTTATCGATAGAATCGCCGGGAATCGGGTTTTTGTTGTCGCCGCCGCCGACGAAAAAGAAGTCATCGCCGCTGTTGGAAGAATCGACTAACCAGTTGTAGCGGCTGGTGTGATTGGCGCCCCAGCGTTCCACCGGAATTCGCAACTCTTTGGCGAGGGCGGGATCTAGGGCAAAATCGTTCATACCGTAGATGTCGGGACTGATGGAATGGCGATCGGCTGTAACATCAACAGATAAGGTGGGATTGGCTGTTTGGGCTATACTATTTTTGATATAAGCTGTTGTTAGGGCGATCGCCAAAGCGGCGATTAAACCCAATAAAAATAGGACAAGCCAACCAGGTTTATTTTCGGGAGACTGCCATAAAAATCGTGGATTCATTAATTTTGTGATATAGTGTTTAATAGAGCTTGTTTAAAATCTACTGCATTTTTGTAATAAATTTCAGGATTGTCGATTAAAGCTAAGTCGATTACCTTTGCTAGCGGTTTGGGAATTGTAGAAGTGCGATCGCAAATTGGAACAGCATCACATTGCAAAACAGCCAAAAACGGGTCTTGGCCCTGCAAATTGCGCGGCAAACACCCAGTCAACATCGCATACAAACAAGCCGCCGCCGCCCACACATCAACCTCCGGTTTTGCATACTTAAAATCAATCACCTGCTGTCGCGGCATAAAACCCAACGTCCCCACCGCACTTCCCGTCAGAGTTTGACCGCTTAATCCCGCCAAATCAAAAGCCTTTGCTAAGCCATAATCTCCAACCTTCGCAACTTGTTTCCCGCCCACATTCGCCAGAAAAATATTCCCCGGCTTCAAATCGCGGTGAATCAAACCGCGTCCTTTACCAAAACTGCCATCAGCCAATTTTACCTGCGGAATTTCCGCATTGTGCGTGTAAGACAAACCATCTAAAACTTGCAAAATAATCGCCACAGCTTCATCCACAGGCAAAGTTCCGACACCGCGTTTTGCCATCAAATCAACAACGCTGCCACCATTGCAGTATTCCATCGTAAAAAAGAAAGTTTCATCAGCATAACCAGACTCTTTTAAACTTACCACATGGGGATGTTTTAAATACTTCATATTTTCAACTTCCCGCAAAAACCAATTGACAGCCCGCTGATTCGCCGCTACTTTTGGCAGCATTACTTTCAGCGCAATTTGTTCTTTTGTCCGCTTGTGTTCTGCCAGATACACTAAACTAAAACCACCCTTACCCAACTCTTTTAGCAACACATAATCGCCGAGAACTCCGATATTCTTGTCATTACCGACAGCTTTTAACAGAAAAGCTTTCAGCATTTCCCACAGTTGCGGTTGATTTGGGGGAATAGTCGGGGGTTTTTCCGATTGGATAGTTTTAGCAATTTCCGGGTCAAGGGCAATGCCAACTCGAAAGGAAGTATCGCTGAGTGTAAATTCATCTCCCCCCTGCAAGTCAAATTCAGGGAATTGGATATTTGCGGCTTCTTCGGGAGTTTGATGTGCTTCTCGCTGACCAATTTTTTCGCCGTTAACAAACGTACCATTTTTGCTACCAAAATCCCGCACTCGGATATCGGGAGGATTGATATCTAGCAAGCAGTGATAGCGGGAAATAGTGCGGTGTTTGTCATCGTCGGGAATTTTTGGATAGCAATCTTTGGCGCGGCCGATGATGCAAGTTGTGCGGGATTCAAAGGTGAATTCTTGACCTTTGAGATTGCCTGCGGTGATGGTGAGGGTGATTTTTGAGGTCATTTTAATTTAGGATTAATTCTAGAAACCGGGTTTTTGGCAAAAATATTGCATCACAGCCTTAAATCCTGGAAAAACCCGGTTTCTTTGGTCGAAATGAGTAAGTTTTGTACGCATAAATTGCGCCTTATTTCCGTAGGGATACGGCACTGCCTTATCCTCAATGATTAATTACTCCTCACTCAACATTTACATTTTCAAACAAAATAGGTTGAATTCGACTCAACACTTCCTGAATTACATCTCGCGGACATTCACTAATAAAACTTGCTTGCCTTGCGCGATAATCTAAAGAACGCAGTTGGTCTGTCATAATTAAACCTGTTACCGCTTCACCTTCGGGAATCGGAACATAAAACGGATTTTTGCGTTGTGTGTTGCTAATAGGGCAGACAAAAACAAACCCCATTTTTCGGTTAAATTTAGTTTGACTCACAACCAGTGCAGGTCTAATTCCCATTTGTTCGTGTCCTGCTTGGGGGTCAAAATTGAGGCGAATGAAATGACCTCGTTCGGGAATATAGTTTACCAAACTTCTTCTCCTTCTGGTTTTCCCCAAGAGACTTCTTCGCTAGATTCTATTTCGCCTGCCAATAATTCATCTAGAGTATATTTTGAGATTTTATTATTGACCAGCTCTACGACCAGTTTCCCATTTTCTATGCTGCAAATTACTGAATCATTGTCTTTCAGGTTGAGAAATTTTACAATGTCGTCGGGTATTGGTAAAGCCAAGGAGTTACCGAGTTTGCTGATGTGTATTGTTGCTGTCATACATTTGCAATGTTAACGCTCAGGTCTATCTATTATAACAGATGGCGTTCAACTTCAACATATTTGCATATTTATTAGCCCCTCTTTTGTTTTGCTTGACTCACTGCAATCTCTGTCTTTAATCCTAAAGTTTCAACCGCCCAGTCAGTTCCTAATTCAGGCTGCGTTAATTGAATTATGTTTTTCATGAAAATTCCTTGAAGTGCTAGGAAGCTACTGCAAAATCCGTGTACTGCCGCATTCCAGGCTCATGAAATGCCAATACAATATCTTCCTTGGGAACCCCTGCACGCACTAAATCTGTTGCGATTCCATCTTCTGTCCAGTCTTCCTCAATCCAGAATTTGCCATCGCGAATCCGAACGTAGACAGTCATCCCAGTAATGCGTTCTCCCTTTTGCCAGCCAAGATTCATCCACATATAATGACCGTTTTGTGCGTCGGTAATTAAGAAGGTTTCGATGTCTGGTTGAGGACGGCGATTGCACAATTCTATATATTCGGTTAAAATGCGATCGATTAATTTGGGATACTCTGTTAGTTTATCCATTGTACTATTTCCTCTACTTCTGTATTGACGACTATTAGGGGAAGTTGATGTCTGTTTACGATTAATTGAATTGGGGGTGATGGGTGGGGCGACAGAAACCGGGTTTCTTCCTAAATCTCGGTGATGATACATAAATTATCGCAGAAACCCGGTTTCTTGGATGTAGCACGGTGCTCAGAAACCGGGTTTCTTCCTAAATCTCGGTGAGGATGTTTAGATACTCGTAGAAACCCGGTTTCTTAGATTTTGCGCGGTGCTTATGGAGTTTGGAGGCTGTTGGTGGGGAGTCAGAAACCGGGTTTCTTCCTGAATCTGGGTGATGATGCGTAAATTATCGCAGAAACCCGGTTTCTTAGATTGATTTTACTTTGATTATTTGCTCGTTATGTCCCGACAACCCCGTCGCAAACGTAGACTAGGTAAGGCTTCGTGGTTTTGGGCTTGGTTATAAATCTTTACGAAATCCTGTAACGCTTAGATGTTACACTTTACAAGTCTTGACGCGAGAGAATACAACCCAAACAAACAAAACAATCCCTTCCCATCCACCAACCCCCAGGGAGGTGTCCTGGTGCTTTGGTGTTAAATTTTAGATTTTTGTAGTACAACCATTCTTCATTCACGCGCCATCCTACCCGATCGCCAAAAGCTTCCCATATTTTACTATCATATTCCCTAGTTCCTCCCAAACTTTGATAGATGCGCTTCTGCACCGAAAAGCCGAAGCGCCCATCGCTGTATTGTACCCAAAGTTCGTCAATAGTACGCAAGTCCTCGCAGGGAAATTTATCAATACTTTCTGTCTCTAGCCATATTTCTTCTTCCCTACCCGCCACCTTCAACATCACTCTCGCCGTTTCCTTATCGGATTCTTTCCACTTTCCTGCTGCTAATAAATTCCGCAAGTTTATATAATCCATTCCCACGGCTGAAATCACTCGCGTAGTCTCAGTAGCCACAGATTTCAGCATCACTAAATCTAACAAATTAAATTGCACTGTCTCCGCCTTTTCAAGCATCCCTAAATCCAAAGCAGGTTTTTTAGGCATCACCAAATCCAACCATTCCTGCACCGACTGCGGGCGATTTGGCGGTTCCAACTCCATCCCTTTCATAATCGCCGCATTCACTCTGTCGCTAATCTCAGAATTGAATTGCTTTGGCGGAGTTAAAGGAATATTTTGCTTCCTGAATTGCGAGGGAAAGGGCAACTCACCAGTCAACATGACATAAAGCGTTGCTGCTAGGGAATAAACATCAGTATAAGCACCAAGTTCGCCCCGTTTTTCTGATAATTCAATAGGTGCGTAAGACTTTGTACCGGAATTAGTATTTGTCCTCAATTTCCCCGGTGTCGTCGCCTGTCGCGCTATGCCAAAATCAATCAAAACTGCTTCAAAACCCCGCTTTCTGAGCATAATATTTTCGGGTTTAACATCAAGGTGAGTAAGTCCCTGCTGGTGAACAAAACTCAGGGCGCTTCCGGCTTGTTGAATTATTGGCAAAGCTTTCGCTTCGGACAAAATGCCGTTATCTTCGAGATATTCTGCTAAGTTAGTGCCGTCGATTAATTCCATCACCATGCACCACAATTGGATATTTCCGACCATTTCGGAAAACACTCCGTAAACTTCGACAACGTGGGGATGATGGCACCTGGCTAAAGATATAGCTTCGTTAAGAAATTTATCCTGTAATTCGCGAAAGTTGGGTTTACCTTGAACGTTGGCATTTAGGGTTTTGATGGCGACTACTTTATTTTCTTTGGGTTGTTGGGCGCGGTAGGTGACTCCGAATGCGCCGCCACCGAGGATGGCTTCGATGATGTACTTGCCGTTTTGGAGTTGTTGTTCGGGTTCCCAGTGCCTCATGGCGGGTATGTGGGGGTGGAGAGGATGGTTTTGATTATAGCTGAGATGGGGGAATTTTGGTTGAGGGCTTTGGGTGAGGTTGAGAAACCGGGTTTTTTCGGAGGTTGTCGGCGGTGGCGAAAATTCTCATAAAAACCCGGTTTCTTGAGGCCTTGGGTGAGGCGAGAAACCGGGTTTTTTCGGGGTTTTTGGGTTTGAGTTAGGTATTGTCGCAAAAACCCGGTTTCTTGGAGTCTTCGCGTGAGGCCAGAAACCGGGTTTTTTCGGGGTTTTAGGGTTTTAGTGGGGTATTGTCGCAAAAACCCGGTTTCTTGGGGCTTTGTGCGAGGTTCAGAAACCGGGTTTTTTCCGAGATTTAGGTGACAGTTTTAATTTGGGAAAAAACCCGGTTTCAATCTTAAGTGTAAGCCTCCATTGGTAAGCAAGAACAGACAAAATTACGATCGCCAAACGCATTATCTATCCTACCCACCGCAGGCCAAAACTTATATTCGCGAGTCCAAGCAGTCGGATAAGCAGCTTGCGCGCGAGTATAAGGACGGTTCCACTCATCAACCATCAGAGATTCTGCGGTGTGCGGCGCATTTTTCAACACATTATTTTGCGCGTCCGCATTACCCTTTTCAATCTCCGCAATTTCCCCTCGAATCGCAATCATCGCATCGCAGAAACGGTCTAATTCCTGCTTCGATTCGCTTTCCGTCGGTTCCACCATTACCGTACCGGCAACAGGCCAAGAAACAGTCGGCGCGTGATAGCCGTAATCCATCAGGCGTTTGGCGATATCTTCGACTTCAATACCTGCGGATTTTTTGAGAAGTCGCAAATCCAGAATGCACTCGTGCGCTACCAAACCCGATTTCCCTTTGTACAAAACCGGATAATAGGATTCTAACCGATGCGCCATGTAATTAGCATTAAGAATTGCAACTTTTGTCGCCTCAGTTAAACCCACTCCTCCCATCATCCGAATGTACATCCAAGAAATAGTCAAAATGCTAGCACTTCCCCAAGGCGCCGCCGAAACAGCACCTATAGAATTGCAATCTTTCTCCCCATTCGTTCGGGTATCAATCGATTGATTAGGCAAATCTTGCCCCCCCCTTGCTAAGGGGGGCTGGGGGGGATCTCCGGAAACATCAGGTAAGAAAGGCACTAAATGAGACATCACTCCAATCGGCCCCATACCCGGCCCGCCACCGCCGTGGGGAATACAGAAAGTTTTGTGCAAATTCAAGTGACAAACATCAGCACCAAAATCACCGGGGCGGCACAAACCAACTTGAGCATTCATATTTGCGCCGTCCATATAAACTTGTCCGCCGCAGTTGTGAACTATCTCGCAAATCTCTTTAATTTCTGCTTCAAAAACGCCGTGGGTAGATGGATATGTTACCATCAAAGCAGCTAGCTCATTTTTGTGTTTTTCAGCTTTTTTCTGCAAGTCGGCGACATCAATATTGCCTTGGGAATCGCAATCAACCGCAACTACTTTCATCCCAGCCATCACCGCGCTAGCTGGATTTGTGCCGTGGGCGGACTGGGGAATTAAACAGATATTTCGGTGAGATTCGCCTCGGTGTTCGTGGTATTGATGAATTACTAACAATCCCGCGTATTCGCCCTGGGAACCCGCGTTTGGCTGCAAGGAAATTCCTGCAAAACCTGTGATTTCTGCCAGCCACTGTTCGAGTTGCACGAACATCATTTGATAGCCGCGAGTTTGGTTGCGCGGTGCAAAGGGATGTATGTTACCAAATTCTGCCCATGTCACGGGAACCATTTCGGCTGTGGCGTTCAATTTCATCGTGCAAGAACCTAGGGGAATCATCGATGTATTTAGCGATAAATCCTTGGCTTCTAAGCGGTGCATATAGCGCAACAGTTCGGTTTCTGAATGGTAGCTGTTGAAAACTGGATGGGTGAGATAACTGGTTGTGCGATCGCAAAAATCAGGTAACATCATATAGGAAGTGAAGGCGTCTGCATTCAGCGGAACGCTCAGAGAATTCTCGCCGTCACCCCTGATATAATCCTTCTCCCGTCCAAAGATTCTCCACAACTCTTTGACATCTTCAGCGGTGACAGTTTCATCCAGAGTAATTCCGACGGTTGTTTCATCGAACACCCGCAGATTAATGTGGCGATTTTGAGCGGCTTGGAGAACTTCCGATAGCGGCTTATCTCCCAATTCTACCCGGAGAGTATCAAAGAAAGGTCGATCGCCAATTTTGTATCCAAAGCTGGCAAGACCAGATGCTAAAATCGCAGTTAAACTGCGTACTTGTTCGGCAATTTTTTTGAGTCCAGATGGGCCGTGATAAACAGCATACATACTCGCCATCACTGCTAGCAAAACTTGGGCGGTACAAATATTGCTAGTTGCTTTTTCGCGGCGGATGTGCTGTTCGCGAGTTTGCAAAGCCAAACGCAAAGCAGATTTACCGTTAGCATCTTTGGAAACGCCGACAATTCGTCCCGGAACTTGCCGTTTAAACTCTTCTCTGGTTGCGAAATAGGCTGCGTGGGGCCCTCCGAATCCCATCGGCACTCCGAAGCGCTGGGTGCTTCCTACGGCTATGTCAGCGCCGAATTCGCCGGGGGGTGTGAGGACGCAAAGACTCAAAATATCGGCGGCTACTGTGACTAAGGCGCCGGCTTGGTGTGCCGATCGAATAAAATCGGTATAGTCGTAAATTGCGCCATCGGTGGCCGGGTATTGCAGGAGCGCGCCGAAAATTGTACGATCGCACTCAAAGCTTTGATGGTCGCCGACAATCACATCAATTCCCAGCGGTTTAGCGCGAGTTTGCACCACTTCCACGGTTTGAGGGTGACAATCTTGGGACACAAAAAACGCTTTTGCTTTATTTTTATTAGCGCCGTAACTCACCGCCATAGCTTCCGCCGCCGCAGTCGCTTCATCCAGCAAGGAAGCGTTAGCAATTTCCAAACCGGTGAGCTCGATTATCATGGTTTGGAAGTTCAGCAAAGCTTCCAATCTCCCTTGGGCAATTTCGGCTTGGTAGGGAGTGTAGGCTGTATACCAGCCGGGATTTTCCAGGATGTTTCGCCCGATGACCGGGGGTGTGATGCAGTTGTGATATCCTGTGCCGATGTACGATCGAAATACGTGATTTTTAGCAGCAATTTCTTTCAATTCTGCCAAAGCCGCGTACTCGCTTTTGGCTGCGGGAAGTTGTAGGGGTTGATTCATGCGAATCGCTGCTGGAACCGTTTTGTCAATTAACTCATCAAGGCTGGAAAGTCCCAAAACATCTAGCATTTGCTGGATTTCGCTGGGTGTTGGGCCAATGTGCCGCCCCGCAAAACCCTCGATAGGGGAAAGGTTTTGCTGTTGGCTGGGTTCAAGTTGTGGGCTGTAGAGTACCAAGGCTGATTCTCCTGAATGGATTTCTTATTACTTTGTAACATTTCGCAAAGAGAACAAGGCAGATTTTCTGCGTCTATCAAAGTCCGGCAGTCCGACAGGGGTTGAAACCCCTGTCTCATAGCAGAAGTCGTCTGAAGACGACTGTAGATTAAAGTCGGTGGTTGAAACCGCAAAGCGAGTTAAACGAAGTCTGCTTTAGCTGACGAAGAGATCAAAGGGGTATTTAAGTCGGATTTGGTATCAGTCGTCTTTAGACGACTTGTGCTATTAGCCTGGGGTTTGAACCCCAGGCGGATTGTGGAAGAATCAAGGAACCCCATGCCCCATTGCCCTGTTTGGCCCATGCCCCATGCCCTATTCCCCTTCTACCATTTTGCGATAGTCTTGAACCGACAAAGCATCATCTGCATCGCTAGCGTTGTCAACGCGCACTTTCAGAAACCAGCCAGCGCCATAGGGGTCTTCAGCCAAGTTTTCGGGAGACTCTATAATGTCATCATTGCGTTCTACGACTGTACCGGTAACAGGCGCTTTCAAGTCTTCAACTGCTTTAACTGACTCGACCGTACCGAAAGCTTCGCCCTTTTCTAACCCTGCGCCGACTTCGGGCAAATCTAGAAACACAATATCACCGAGTTGGTCAACGGCAAAGGCGCTAATGCCGATGGTGGCTATTTCCCCTTCGAGTCGGATGTATTCGTGAGTGTCTAGGTATTTCAGGTCATCGGGGTATGTTAGTGCCATGTCATTTCCTCGCCGTAAAAAAGTATCAGTTAAATTTTATTAAATTATGGGCATTGAGTTATGGCTAACTCGAATAAAAAAAATATGAAACTTTTACTTTTCGGGGAATTCTCTCTTCAACGAGTCTTGAGTTCTATAATTTTTATCTACGCTTTTCTGTGTCTTTACGCTGTTTTTTTTTCAGACAGGTTGATTTTTCAACCTCCCGCTGCTGGCTACCAGGATACTAGGGAAATTATTAAACTGAGTTCAGCTAATGGCATGAAAATTTCTGCTGTTCATTTTCCTAACCCCCAAGCTCAATATACCATACTTTACAGCCACGGCAATGCAGAGGATTTGGGATACATTTGGTCGGTGTTGCGAGATATCCGAGACAGTGGGTTTGCCGTATTTGCTTACGACTATCAAGGTTATGGGACGAGTGAGGGAAAACCTTCTGAGTATAATGTTTATGGGGATATTGACGCGGCTTACGGTTATTTAACTGAACAGTTGCGAGTTCCGCCCAAGCAGATTATTCTGTACGGGCGTTCTGTTGGTGGCGGGCCGGCTGTTGATTTGGCTTCGCGCCAATCTGTGGGAGGTTTGGTGGTTGAAAGTTCCTTTGTTTCAGTTTTTCGGGTGTTGACGCGGATTCCGCTTTTCCCGATCGATAAGTTTGTGAATGTTGATAAAATTGGTAAAGTACGATCGCCCGTTTTAGTGATTCACGGTAAGGCCGATCGAGTGGTGCCGTTTTGGCACTCAGAGCAGCTTTTTGCGGCCGCTAAGCAGCCGAAACTGAATTTTTGGGTCGATCGCGCCGGACACAACGATTTAATGGAGGTGGCGGGCGATCGCTATGCTACCACTTTGCGAAGGTTTGTTCGTGCGATCGGCAATTAAGTTTGTAGTGAGGACTTTAGTCCTCAGAAAGAAGGACTGAAGTCCTTACTACGAACCTTTGATTTATTTAAGGTTGAATGAAGATGCCGATCGCATTATGGACTCTCGCAGCAGTAGACGGCGGGCGATCGAGCAAACTCCCTCCCAAATACAAACTCGTCGAACTTCCCCCATCCAAGTTTAAAGCCTCCACAGCACCCATTTGCTGCAAAATCTGCGCCAGTTCCGCGAAATTTGGGCCGGCCCCGCCCGCGCGGTTGTGCACCGCTACAATTAGCAAATTCCCCGCAGCAGTTCGACCGATCGCACTCCGAATCGCCGTCTGTCGAACATAGGCGTCGCTAAAGCCTTCCGCCTTAGCATCCACAGCCACTCGACTGTTTTGTACCAACACCGGCCCGCCACCGAGAATGTAGGGAAAGCGGTTGAAATTAGCCGGAATTGTGTTAGTTTCTAAACGCAATAAATTTCCTGCTACCAATTGGGATGCAGGGGAAAAATCGGAACGCAAAGCTAAAATATAACCGTTTCCGGGAATTGGAAAATTTGTTTTTGTCGCCGCACCTCCGGGGGATTGGCTGACAACTCGATCGCCCGCAACTGTTACAACTATTTCATTGTCGGAAAACGGAGTATAACTCGCTCCCCAATCGGGATTGTAACGACCGATTCCCGATTCTACGTAGGCACTATTTAACTGTGAAACAAGCAAACGCTGATTCGCAGGAGTTATCAAAGTTTCTTGCAAAGTCAAACGATCGATCGCAAATTCACCCCGATCGTTCCAGGCGATCGCCCCGCGATTCAATATCGGCCCGGAAAGCCATTTAGTATCCCGCCGAATCGCACCTAAAGCTAGTCGGTTGATGCGATTGAAAAATCCGGCGTTAATTGCAGCAGCAGTTCCCGAAAGTTCTGCTGTTTGCAGTAAAGGTGCAGTGCCTCTCTCTGTCGGCGGATTGCTCAACAGCGGTCGAATTTTAACTCCTGATTGACGCGGATTTACTTCTAAGGAATATACGGGGAAACGAGCTGTTCCTAAATTTTGATACTGTTGTCTCCATCGAACTCCGGCCGCCCAAGCAATGTCTTTTTCTACTAACGAGTCTGGCCGAATGTCGATTACTAATCGATGGGGATTTCCTAAACTGAAAACTTGTGGCCGCCAGCCTAAGGGAATTTTTACTTTGATTCTGGTTTGATTCCCCGCAGGTTCGATTTTTAGCGATCGCAATTGCTGACTGGTTGCAAAAATGCGATCGACAAAAGTGCGATCGACTTTGGCATCGATCGCGATCGACCATTCTTGACTGGTTATCTGCTGTACGGGTGCTAGCGGCTGCGAGAATGCTGGTTTTGTCGGGTCGTCTGGTGTTTCGAGGTTTGGCGCTGCGGGGCTGACCTGCAAAGGGATAGCGGGCTTTGTGGGGTCGTCTGTTGGCGATGGACTTGGTGTATCGACAAAGTTGACTTGCCACGGGGCGCTGCGATCGAGATCCACGACAATGCGATCGCCCGTTTCTCTGGCTGCTTGCCGAATTCCGGTGACATTTGCAGTTTGAGTGCTGATTTTTAGGAGATTGTTGTCGATCGATATTTGCCAGCCAGCAAGTTTAGCAAAATCGGTAATATCTAAGTAACGATACGCCCCAGTCGATCGCGCCCTCAAACTTTGAGCATTAGTCAAAGATACGGAAAACCACTGTACAGGTTGTTTTGTACTGTCGGCTGTATTGAGTAAATCCACTCCGGCAGATTGCATTAAGCCAACATCCGCAATCCAAGTTCGGAAATTAGTAGATGTGCTGTTTGTTGGCTGCTGAGTCCAAGCTAAGGGCAGAATGCGGCCGTTGAGAGAGACTTGGCGGCCTTGTTTAATTCTGGCAACTGGCGGTATAGATTGAGTCAAAAACCGATACTCCGACAGGGAATGAATTCCCCCTCTTATAGCTGAAGTCCTCTGAAGAGGACTGTGGGTTGGCATTTGAGTCGGTTTTAACCGACTTTCGCTATCAGCCAGGGAATTCATTCCCTGGCGGGCTGTGGAAGCATGAATCAGCCCAGCCCTCTCCCCCGACTGAGCTCTCCCCGCCAAATTCCAGACAGAGCTCAGGACGATCGCCAATACGGGCGAAATCGAGACTGACAACATCCAGGGCCAAACACTCGATCGCCGGATGTTAGCTGCTACTAGCCGTTTTTGTCTAATGTGCATTTTTTTATTCTGGAAACCTAAAACCATTAACCTTCAAAAACGCCTGCAATACAGCACAACGGTAAAAAATTCTAATTTTATTGGATAATCTTAATCTCTTTGGCTGTGTAGTTGGCTGTAGTTAGCTGCATAATATAAGGCAGGGTTTCATTAGTTGTGAGCCTCGCTGCTACAACACTACTTGCACCTACTCACGCCCGCGAGCAGGTGTCTTTTGTGTCAGGGGGCGCTGACGAAAGCAACTAAACACCGCAGCGAGCAAAATAAAGTTAGAGTTACTATCTACTGATGTTGGCTGCAAGGGGATCGAGCGGACTCAGGAAAAAACACACAAAAAACTCGTGAAGCGCAGCTATCGGGATCTTAATCGCCTGCAATCTATCTAGTTGCTGGGTAGCGATTCTTCAAAGGATCGTTGCTTTCTAACAGCAGCGTATTGTATGAGACATCTCCGAAGCGATTCGATCGAGATAATTTAGAATCTTCAAACAGGGTTTCAGCGTTACGTACAGGCAGCATCTACGTAAATTTTTATCAAATCAGCTTGCTATGTGCTGTTTTAAGGTTTACTAGACTCCCACCGCTCGGTAGTATTCTCTCTCCGAGCTATAAAAACGAATCAACCACACAATCACAGAAATAACATTCAATCAACATGGGTAACACGATCGATCGAAACAGCAACGTGCATCAAACTGAACGAGGAACTCCCTTTGCCGGCCAAAACTGGTTAGTGGAAGAAAGAGATGCCTGCGGTGTGGGGTTTATTGCAAACCAAAGCGGCGAAGCTACCCACTCACTTATTCAAAAAGCCCTCCCAGCCTTAACTTGTCTGGAACACCGCGGCGGTTGCAGCGCCGACTCCGATTCCGGCGACGGTGCGGGTTTGATGACGGCAATTCCTTGGGAATTGTTGCATACTTGGTTTGCCGAACAGGGAATTGTGCCTCCACCACAGGAAAACTGCGGCGTGGGAATGCTGTTTCTGTCCCAAGATGAAAGTCAAGCGATTACCGCGCGGCAGGTGGTTGAGGAAGTTGTGAAAGCACGCGGTTTCACTGTGGTGGGATGGCGCAAAGTTCCTGTTGAACCGTCGGTTTTGGGCCCGCAAGCCCGAGAAAATCAACCTCAAATCGAACAAATAATTGTAAGTTCACCGAACTTGGCCGGAGATGAGCTCGACAGACAGCTATTTCTCGCCCGCCGTACCATCGGACACGCGCTATCAAATCGCCCAGGCTTCACCCGCCAAGAATTTTATAGTTGCTCTTTTTCCTGCCGCACGATCGTCTATAAAGGCATGGTGCGATCGGCCGTACTAGCAGAATTTTACCTCGACCTCAAAAATCCCGCTTACAAAAGCGCCTTTGCCGTCTATCACCGGCGCTTCAGCACCAACACCATGCCCCGCTGGCACCTCGCCCAACCCATGCGCTTGCTGGGACACAACGGCGAAATTAACACGCTGTTGGGCAATATTACCTGGATGACGGCGCGGCAAGCCAATTTATCTCACCCGAATTGGAGTCAAGCGGATATCGACACGTTCAACCCAATTGTCAATCCCGAAAGCAGCGATTCGGCAAACTTGGACAACGTGATGGAAATGTTGGTGCACTCCGGCCGATCGCCCCTGGAATCCCTGACAATTCTGGTGCCCGAAGCCTACAAAAATCAGCCGGATTTGGCTCCCTATCCCGAAATTGTCGATTTTTACGAATATTACAGCGGCATTCAAGAACCTTGGGACGGCCCGGCGCTGCTGGTATTTAGCGACGGGAAGCAAGTAGGTGCTACGCTCGATCGCAACGGTTTGCGCCCAGCCCGCTACTGCATTACCAAAGACGGCCTGGTAATTGTCGCCTCCGAAGCCGGAGTTGTCGATATTCCCGAAGCAGATATTGTCGAAAAAGGTCGTTTGGGCCCGGGACAAATGATTGCTGTTGACCTGAAAACCAAGGAAATTCTCAAAAATTGGCAGCTAAAACAGCGGATTGCGAAGCGCCACCCCTACGGCGAATGGCTGAAACAAAACCGCGAAATTCTGCAACCGCAGCCTTTTGCGGAAACGGCAACCCTCGACTCACAAGCGCTGTTAGCCACTCAAACCGCTTTTGGCTACACCGCTGAAGATTTGGACATGGTGATTGTAGAGATGGCGAGTTCTGGAAAAGAACCGACTTTCTGCATGGGCGACGACATTCCCTTGGCTGTATTGTCAGAAAAGCCTCAGTTACTTTATAACTACTTCAAACAGCGGTTCGCTCAAGTGACAAATCCGCCCATCGACCCCCTGCGCGAGGGAATGGTGATGTCGCTGACGATGAATATTGGTTTGCGGGGCAATTTACTGCAAGCAACACCGGAAAATGCCAAGCTGCTAAAAATTGATTCCCCCGTACTCAACGACGCTGAACTGTCTTTTTTGAAAGACCAAAAGTCTTTCCCCGCAACCCAACTATCAACTCTTTACAAAATTACTTCCGGGCCGGCTGGTTTGCAAAGCGCAGTCGAGCAACTTTGTCAAGATGCAGTTAAATCGGTGCGCGAAGGTTCGAGAATTCTGATTTTGAGCGATCGAGTCTCGAAGGAAGAAGGAAGTTCGGCAACGGATTTTGTAGCGGATGTAGCGGATGTAGCGGATGTAATAAATACAAGAAAGAAGAAAGCGGGCGGATCTGCTTTGGGATTGAGTGATGAATGTACTTATATTCCGCCCTTGCTAGCCGTTGGTGCGGTTCACCACCACTTAATTAGCGTGGGGATGCGGATGCAAACTTCGCTGGTTGTGGATACGGCGCAATGCTGGAGCACTCACCACTTTGCTTGTTTGATCGGTTACGGCGCGGTGGCTGTTTGCCCTTATTTAGCCTTGGAAAGCGTGCGCGGCTGGTGGTTTGACACCAAAACTCAAAATTTGATGGAACATGGCAAGGTTCCCAAAATTACCGTCACTGAAGCTCAAGCTAAATATCGCACAGCGGTAGAAAACGGCTTGCTGAAAATCATGTCGAAAATGGGAATTTCCCTGCTGTCTAGCTATCAAGGCGCGCAAATCTTTGAGGCGATCGGCATTGGCACCGATCTGCTCAATTTAGGCTTCAAAGGTACTGTGTCTCGAATCGGCGGTTTGAGTATCGCGGAACTTGCTAACGAGATGATGTCTTTTCACTCTCAGGCTTTCCCAGAATTGCTGCTGAAAAAGCTGGAAAACTTCGGCTTCGTGCAGTACCGGCGCGGTGGCGAATATCACATGAACAGCCCGGAAATGGCCAAGGCTTTGCACAAAGCTGTGACTAGCTTTAAGCTTCAAACTAATGGTAACGGCAACGGGGCCGAACCAAAAATGACACCAATTGGTGACAAAAATCCTGAAACCGCCTACGACCATTACGAAGTTTACAAAAAACAGCTAGAAAACCGCCCGGTGACGGCTTTGCGGGATTTGCTCGACTTCGCTAGCGATCGCCCTTCAATTCCCATCGAAGAAGTCGAATCTGTAGCAGATGTTGTCAAGCGGTTCGCCACCGGCGGAATGTCCCTCGGCGCTTTGTCCCCGGAAGCCCACGAAACTCTGGCGATCGCCATGAACCGCATCGGCGGCAAATCCAACTCCGGCGAAGGCGGCGAAGACCCGATTCGATACAATGTGCTGAACGATGTGAGCGCGACAGGTTTCTCACAAACCCTACCTCACCTAAAAGGTTTGCAGAACGGCGACACAGCCTGTTCTTCCATCAAACAAGTAGCTTCGGGGCGTTTCGGCGTGACTCCCGAGTACCTGATGAGCGCCCAACAAATCGAAATTAAAGTCGCACAAGGTGCGAAACCGGGTGAAGGCGGTCAATTACCTGGGCCGAAAGTGAGCGAGTACATTGCCTATTTGCGCCGATCGAAACCGGGTGTGACTTTGATTTCTCCTCCTCCCCACCACGACATTTATTCGATCGAGGATTTGGCGCAGTTGATTTTTGACTTGCATCAAATCAATCCGAAAGCCGGAGTTTCGGTGAAGTTGGTATCGGAAGTTGGTATCGGCACTGTAGCTGCGGGCGTCGCGAAAGCAAATGCCGACGTGATTCAAATTTCCGGTCACGACGGCGGCACCGGTGCGTCTCCACTTAGTTCGATCAAGCACGCAGGTTCTCCGTGGGAACTCGGATTGACAGAAGTTCACCGAGTGCTGATGGAAAACAAGCTGCGCGATCGAGTTTTGCTCCGCGTTGACGGCGGCTTTAAAACTGGTTGGGACGTAATTGTCGGCGCTTTAATGGGCGGCGAAGAGTACGGTTTCGGCACGGTAGCAATGATTGCCGAAGGCTGCATTATGGCTCGCGTTTGCCACATGAATAGTTGTCCGGTGGGCGTAACAACTCAACAGGAACACTTGCGGAAACGGTTCCCCGGTACGCCGGAACACGTTGTGAATTTCTTCTATTTCGTAGCAGAAGAAGTGCGGAGTTTGTTGGCGAAGTTGGGTTATAAGTCGATCGCAGATATCATCGGCCGCGCGGATTTGCTGAAAATGCGCGAAGGGGTGAAACTAACTAAAACTCAAGCGATTAATTTGGATTGTTTGACGAAGTTGCCGGATACTAAAGGCGATCGATCTTTCTTAGTCCACGGCGACATTCACAGCAACGGCCCTGTGTTGGACGACGATTTGCTCGCGGATGCCCAGATTCAAAGTGCGATCGCCAATCACGGCACTGTCAGCAAGAGCGTAAAATTGGTGAATACCGATCGCACTGTGGGAGCGCGTTTATCAGGTGCGATCGCCCTGCAACACGGCAACACAGGCTTTAGCGGTGAAATTACCCTCAACTGCACTGGTAGCGCGGGCCAAAGCTTCGGCGCGTTCAATTTGCCGGGGATGACGCTGCGACTGTCGGGCCAAGCTAATGACTACGTTGGTAAAGGGATGCACGGCGGCGAAATTGCGATCGAACCGCCGGCTGGTGCGACGTATGATGCAGCCGAAAATGCGATCGTCGGCAACACTTGCTTGTACGGCGCAACGGGCGGAACCCTGTTAGCTGCGGGTAAAGCAGGCGAACGATTTGCGGTACGCAACTCGATGGCGAAAGCAGTCATTGAAGGTGCGGGCGATCACTGTTGCGAGTACATGACTGGCGGCGTCATTGTCGTCTTAGGAAAAGTCGGCCGGAACGTCGGCGCTGGAATGACAGGCGGCTTGGGTTATTTCCTCGATGAAGATGGCAATTTCCCGGCCCACGTCAACGGAGAGATTGTGAAGATGCAGCGGGTTTCTACGGCCGCTGGGGAGGCGCAATTGAAAGAGTTGATCGAGATGCAGCGCGATCGAACTAACAGCAAAAAAGCCGCGAAGATTCTCGCCAATTGGTCGGAATACTTGCCGAAGTTCTGGCAAGTTGTGCCGCCTAGCGAAGCGAATTCGCCGGAGGCTTCGGAACAAAAGATTGCTGTGAAAGCGTAATTTTGCAGCCCCGGTTTCTTTAGCTTATGGCCAGAAACCGGGTTTTTTCCGAAATCTTTGGTTGTAGTTTAGAGATTAGGTAAAAAACCCGGTTTCTTTAGCTTGTAGGCGCAGTCAGAAACCGGGTTTTTTGAGAAAATCTTTGGTTATAACCCACAGATTAGGTAAAAAACCCGGTTTCTTTGGCTTGATGCGTAACTGTTAGTATTCGATCGGGTTTCTGAGGTATTGACGTGGGGCGAGAAACCCAGTTTCTACGAAATTTTGTGTTGAGGAACGAGAAATCTACGGATAAGAAGTTTGGTAAACTATATCCCAGAATGAGGTCATTACCACTTGTATTATGATATATTGAAAAAGCAGATTTTTACTGAAAGGTGAATCGATGCCAACATTAACATTGACATTAACCGATGACCAAGTAATTGAATTAGCGGAAAAATTACCCGATCGCAAAAAACAGCAATTATTAAAACTATTACTGATGCAGCCTTGGGAATCCTGGGCAAAATTAACCCATGATGGCCCAGACAAAGCGCGACAGGCTGCTGAACAAAGAGGGAAAAATTGGGATGCAATGACAGAGGATGAACGGGAAGAATTTATTGATGAACTATTGCATGAAGAATAATGCTAAATAGCCGAGTTGTATTTGATACCAACATCCTCATCTCTGCCGTTCTATCAGCTAATAGTAAACCTTTTCAGTGTACAGCGCTAGCAAAGCGGGGGATAGTTCAATCTGTCACTTGCCAAGAAATTCTTGATGAATTTCAGGAGAAACTGCAAGGTAAGTTAAAATATGAAATAGAACGCGCAACAGCCTTAGTAAAAGAGGTAATTGACTACTCACGGCTAGTGACGCTAACCAATACTCTCAAAGTCGTCGATGCCGATCCTGATGATGATATGGTTGTTGAGTGTGCGGTTATTGGAAATGCTACCTATATTGTTACGGGCGACAAGCATCTTCTCTCGCTCAATAGTTATCAGAATGTTACCATATTGAAAGCAGCAGATTTTATCAATTTAGTCTTCTATGACTAAATTTAGTAGTGGTGAAATACTAAAATCTCAAAAAGATAGAGTGACAGCAGAATTAAAATACCGTATTATATAATGTCCGGTCAATTGATACGGAGATTCTTAGCAGCCGAGAAAGCTAGTCAAAAGATAGCAATAGAGGTAAAATCTTTTCTAGGGACATCCAACGTAACTGACTTTCACTTAGCTCTCGGTCAATGTCTCAACTATCGTTCCGCTTTAGAATTGACAGAGCCAGAACGAATTCTGTATTTAGCAGTTACCAGCGATGTTTACGATGATTTTTTTCAAAGAAGATTCATTCAAAGGGTAATTGCAAAGCATCAAATGAAATTGTTGATTTTTAACGCCCAGCAGGAGGAGATTGTAGAGTGGAGAAATTAGATTATAGTGAATTGGTGCAGAAAATCCTTAAAACTCGCACTGAAAATCGATCGCCCAACGATACAGAAACTCACTTAATCTTTGACCGAGAGCGCGATCGCTATCAAGTATTGCATATCGGCTGGCAAGATATGACGCGGGTATTCGGCTGTCTCATCTACATCGAAATCAAAGACGGTAAAATTTGGATTGAGCGCGATGGCACAGAAATCGGAGTAGCCAATGAATTAGTAGAAGTCGGAGTGCCCAAGACAGATATTGTTTTGGCATTTTACGCTCCCTACAGACGGCAATATACCGAGTTTGCGGTTGGCTAAAGGTCACATTGGCGATCGATCGACCTCCCAATCCCTGCCGGTTTTGCCTAAAATAGACATAACCCACACTCATAACATTTGTCATGCAAAGTTACACCCTCGCAGAAGCCTGCAATCCACAGGGGACAGTTTTTAACCGAGCTGCTGTCGAGCCAGTTTTACTCACCGATAAATCGCACCCCAGCCACGTAATTATGTCCGCTGATGCCTATCAGCGCTTGATTGAGCGACTGATGGAATTAGAAGATATGCTGTTAGGTAAAGCAGCCAAATCCGCGTTGAGTCAGTCTCAAATGGTGGGTGCCCAAACCTTTGTAGAAACACTAAAAAAACTGGCCAATGGCAAAACTTGATGGTTTACAAACATTTATTGTATCAAATCTGTCGGGCGATCGGCATTCGCGGAGGTGCTGTTTTCCACATCAAATCTATTTCTTCCGGTGTCAATCCGTAAGCTTGATTAACTAAGTCAGATAAACGGTGTTCGAGCCTCAACGCCTCAGCTTTGCGAGATTGAATGGCCGGTGCATATTCATGATAAGTTTCGCGGACTGCTTTTAGCCCAGCAACGCCGAGAGGATCTGAGGATTTAGTTTTCGGCATTCGCTTTCTGATTTCTGCTACGAATTCTGCAAAGGAAAGGGCCGAAAAATCTTCGAGTTTTTGTCCGAGTTTATCAATTAAATAAGTGATTTCCAGCCATTGCCAGACATCTCGATGAGTTTCTTGATTAGTTTTGGCGATTTCAATTAAACGGCTGACAATTGGTTCGACTTCGGCACGAATTGAGTCAGTTGGTGGTGCGATTGGCAGCTTTTCCATCAATTCGCCAACGGGAGTCAGTGCTTCATATTTCATGTGCGGTAAATACCGCCAATTGTGCCACCACATGAGTGCTGAATTAAGCACTCCCAAGATATACAATTCAGAGGTCGGAATAATGAAAGCTTTATTGTTTGTCAAATAACCCCTATTATCATAGCTATATGCTGGATGAAATTGAATTTCCTGATAGATAAGTTTAGGCTGTTGAAATAGGTTACAAAAAGATGGCGATGCTTGCCACTGCCACCATAATTGTTTGCCTGCTCTTGCTTCTAACTTAGTTCTATATTTTTCCAGATGAGATTTGATCGTAGGATAGTTTTCTATCTCAATATCTCTATGAGCGAAGATGATCCAAACTTCATCCCATTGAGGATACCAGCGTTTAATATCTTGACCTCGCAATAATGGCTTGATAATTTCAGCAGATTTAGGATCAGCTTGAACTATACTGTTTTTAGTAGCTTCATTAATCAAAAAAGCTTCGTTAAATCCTGTTAAGATACCTCGATAAGGCTTAACCCCTGCAAAATCTTTGAGCGGGACTCCCACTTGCTTTATTTTCTGCATCAACTCATCCACAGCAGGAGGTTCCAGACTCCAAGCACTCGCAGTAAAACGATCGCGCGAAATTTGATAACCCTGTTGTTGAACGTATTGTGTAAGGTTGATATTAGCAAGATCCTCACGCGGAACGCAACAAACGATCGCAGACGAATTAGGTTCCGATTTACCAGGATCAATCTCGCTTTCAGTTTCAGAGGTAGATATAGAAGCGTTAGGTTTTCTGACTGCGACAATACAGGGAAAAGTATCAGCATGCTCAAAAATTGGCGCGTGTCCGAAATCAATAATTTGCTCTAGCAAACCTTGAGTGGCAAAAAACTTGCGTAGAGGTTCGCCGTATCCCGATCGCAGCCATTTATTAGTTACAATATAAGAAAGCACGCCCTCCGGCTTGAGAATCTTTAACCCGAGTTCGTAAAAGTAAATATAAAGGTCAGCCGCGCCGTTATACGATTCATAATTTGCTTGCAAGTAAGGCTTAATAGGAGACAGCAACTCCTGCCGCACGTAAGGCGGATTGCCAATAACCACATCAAAACCGCCATCAGCAAAAATCTGGGGAAATTCAGCTTTCCAATCAAAGGCTGTATCTGCTACATTACTGTCAGCTACGATCGAGTTTCCCGCTTTAATGTTATCATCCAAATAAGTCAGCGTTTTACCCGCTTTGGCCGTCTTCAACCACAGGGAAAGTTTGGTTATTTCCGCCGATTATGACAGCAAATCTACGCCGTACAGGTTGTTGCTTAAAATAGTTCTGTCAAATTCAAGGGAGTTGCGATTATTTGGCTGACATCCCAAAGCATTCAATTCTCGATCTACTCTTTCGTACTGCTGCATCAAATAATCAAAAGCCGCAATCAAAAAAGCTCCCGAACCGCAGGCTGGATCGATGACTCGCGTTTTTTGCAGCACTTCATCTCGATAGGCTTCCCAAAACTTAATAGCACAAGACTTGCGCGCTCCGACCAAAGAAACCGGGTTTTTTACCGAATCTGCGGGTGAGTGCGAAGTATTTTCGTAAAAAAACCCGGTTTCTGAGTCCCCATGTGTATCCAAAAACCGGGTTTCTTCAAGAAACCCAGTTTTTTCGCTAACACCAAGTTGAAAGCTTGAACGCAATTCTTGTTCTCGGCGGTGCAAATAGCCGCCGAGAGAAACCTCCACAATATACTGAGTAATAAAAGCTGGCGTGTAGAACACACCTTGAGTTTTTCGCTTGCCTTTTTTCCGATCGTATTCCTGTCCGGCAGTCTCAGCATTTAACTCTTCCAAATCCGTCACAGACTGCTCGAAGATATGCCCCAAAATATCGACGGAAACTTCGGTATCAAAATCAAATCTGGTCAGCTTATTAAGCTGACTGCATAAGGGATTGGGAACACTCAATTGTGCGTCTAAAATCGGGTCAAATTTAAATAAACCGCCGTTGTATCCCGGTACAGGAGGGTCATCATTTCCCACATCTATCCAGCGAAAGACAGATTGATAATTTTCCCAAATTAATCTAGGATTGTATTGGTCTTTGTGGTCGTGAGCGTTGCTGAGGGTGTTTCGCGGCAGCAATCCTCTATCTTCACAAAAAGCAATGAATAAAACGCGGTCTAAAGTTTTTTGAGCTTTTTCGATAAGTATGCGATCGCGGTTGGGGATATCCGGCGGCCCGGTAAAGCGAAAATGCTTGACGAGAGAGAGTCGAATTGCTTTGTACTCTTCATATAACTGATTGGTAATTTCCTCTTGAGCTTCCTCAGATTCTTTTAACAGTCTGTCGATCGCAGAAACTGCTTGAGTTTGATTTTGGGAAGGCAAAAAATTGCGGCGGCACAGCAGAAAGTAAAACCGCTTAAAAGCTTCTATGTCCGCCAAATCAGTCAGAAAAAATTGTTCGTAATAAGCGGGAGTTTTATTGGTATGATAAAGTCGCAACTCTCGATAATTCGAGACGATAATCCAGCGACAATCTGGTGTATAATTAGCGTAGCGCCATCCTTGGTCAACTGCTGATTCCGATCGCGCAGGATGCCCATGTGATGCGGGACGGTCTAAATCATTTTTCGCTCCCTTGAGTTCGATCGGAGCAACAACTTTACCTTGCAGCTTAACTTGGCCTTGAGGATTGTCAGCAGCCGTAAAAAAGCCGATCGCCCCATCAGCAGAACCGCCGCCATCAGATATCGTTTGTTCCGCGTTAATTTCCCAAGCTTTCCCCGCACCTTGAATTACCGAGCAATATCCCAAAACATCCTGAAAAATATCATTAATAAAACTGCCATGCAGCGAAACTTCTTTAATTTCGTCTAACGTACCCGTTTTAAGTGCCGCAATCCACGTTCCCAATTTTTGGTGGCGCACTTCCATATCTTGCGGAAAGCTAAAAGCACGCAAAGCAGTGTTGAGTGTTTTGCTATGAAAAAGGGCGCGAGTAGAGCGATTGGTCATCTTTTAAAAGCAGATTAATTAAGTTAATTTTACAGTATATAAGTGCAACAACGGCTCAGACCTTCTGCCTCCCATCCAGTTAAACTCAAAACGGGCGATCGCGCAACGAAAATTTTCAGTGTGAAATCGTAATTTTGCAGCAAGTTAAATAATCACATTTATTGTACAATACGTAACGCATTAGGTGCACATTTACTTAGTCAAGAGCCTCTGACACGATTGTCTAGACGGACAGGCTGCACGCACAGGTACGATGGGAAAAGCAGGCAAAGCTTTCAGACAAGTGTTGGAAATTTACCGTTGGGTACACGAAATCAGAGATCCCACAGCAGAAACAGTGAGGGAGATTGTGAAGACTCTTCAAGAAATTGAGCCTCCGGCTGCGTCCAAGTTTATCGAGTTATATCTGGGCGACTTAATTGAGGAGAAGGAACAGCCTTAGATGGTAGCGGGGTTCTTGAGGAATTCTTGATAAATAGGACTTACTCACGGGCAGTCAGAAACCGGGTTTTTTACGAAAATCTTTGGTTTTTACCAATAGATTGTAAAAAACCCGGTTTCTTAAGCTTGATGCGTAACTGTTAGCTAAACTGGAGTATAATTTTTAACCCCACATTCCGCAGATGTGGGTCGGTTTTTTTATCAGTTGTGAAAACTTGGAATCCAAACGCTTTTGGGCTGAAATTATGCAGTATTAGCGTCACAG
>NZ_JAEQCI010000257.1:0-1515 GCF_020738565.1 Microcoleus sp. PH2017_12_PCY_D_A
ATTTATCTAGTTCAGATAAACCTGTTAAATGCCTTGCATAATGTTGGTCAATAGCCTTGATAGCCTTCATTTAACCTCTCGACAATTAATCCACCCTGCCTTCTCCTCCATTCAAAGTGATACAAGTCCGTACAAATGTGGGTTTAGTCAAAGGAACACCCAGACTATTTGAGTGGGCGATTCGCCATCCTGTACTGACTTGGCAAGACCGAGTTAAGTTATGGGTAGCTGCCGAATTTTTCGAGCTTGAGCCTCACAAGCTGCAACTGATTGTTTTGGCACTGCACCCGACTCAACCAGCAAAAAAAGTTCAGTTTGCTTGGGATAGCAAACAACACCGAAAAACTCAAAATTGGCTTTTGACTACCATTGAACGAGAGACAGAACAAACAGTTGTCAAGCTGAATTGTTATCTAACACCTCAACCGAAGGAAGTAGCAACAGCTATCAATTTGGATGAAATCAATTTGGATGAAATCAACGAAGTGTCGATATAATCCGTTCACATTTTATTGTCATCCTCCTATCGAGAGATATCCACCTATTCCCGACGCAATCGCCCATTAATACTTTTATTCTCTCGATAGGAGGATGACACTATTTAATGTCAAGAAAAACAATATAGAATGGATAAAATGTAGTAGGAATTTTAACCGTGACTGCAATTACCCCCACCCAACCAAAAACAAGCCAACTAAAAACTATCCTCATAGTTGAAGATGACCCGATGATGCAGCTCGGTCTACAGCATATCCTCAATCGCCAACCCCATTTAACAGTTGTCGCCCAAGCTGTTAACGGTAACGAAGCCGTCACTGCCGCACTGCAACACCAACCAGACATCGTGCTGATGGACATTGACTTGCCCGGAATCAACGGTATTGCAGCCGCGCAGCAAATCAGAGCCGCACTGCCGCATACTCGTATCCTAATGCTCACCCACTACACCAATCCAACTCAGGTAATGGCGGCTTTGTCAAGTGGCAGTCACGGCTACTGCGTTAAAGGCACTAACGCAGAACAACTTCTACTAGCGATCGCGACTGTGCAAGAAGGTGGCAGCTACCTGGACCCTAAGATTGCCGACTGCGTGCTGCAAAATCTCAAAACGCCACTGCCCGATAACTGTGCGAATGACGACATCAAGCTGACAGAACGGGAAATGCAGGTTTTGCAGCAGCTAGTTGAGGGTAAAAGCAATAAACAAATCGCTGCTCAACTAGGAATGAGCGTCCACACCGCCAAAGGTCATGTAGAGATGATTATAGCTAAATTTGAAGCGAGCGATCGCACCCAGGCAGCCGTTAAAGCACTGCGTTTGGGACTGGTTTAGGTGTGGGAATGCAGCTTCTAATTGTTCTAAAAAAAGTGGTTCGTGAAGCCCAGCCATCGCGTAGCAAATTATGACATCTTGTCGGGAGCATCCCGGTTTTGCAAAAGCCTCAAATAGCCAAGAGGTCGTTGAGGTAAGCACAACGAAGTTTTAGCATTTGATTGACATTTTTTTTCAACCAT
>NZ_JAEQCI010000258.1:0-1515 GCF_020738565.1 Microcoleus sp. PH2017_12_PCY_D_A
TAGGGCTTGCCGAAAAAGCCTAAAACCTTTACAGAGAAAGACTTTGACTGGTTTGAACGCTCCGCGTGTGCAAGCTTATGAGCTAAAATCTGTCCAAAGCCTAGTACAACATCACTTTCGTAATGTACCGAAAAGTTGACCCAACCCCAAACCCGCCATCCAACTTTGACTTGCCTTTTGAGGGGCAATTGTTAGAAGATAATCGTTGGGTAATCATGGCGAAACTAATTCCGTGGTCAGCATTTGAAGCAGAATATGCTCAAAACTTTTCCCTAGATATGGGAGCTCCAGCGAAATCTTTTCGGATGGCATTGGGAGCATTAATTATTAAAGAAAGGTTAGGAACCAGCGATCGCGAAACAATAGAACAAATCCGAGAAAACCCATACTTACAATACTTTATAGGCATGACCAGCTATAGCAGTCAAGCACCATTCGACTCATCAATGTTGGTTCATTTTCGACAGAGAATAGGTGTCAACCTAGTCAATAAAATCAATGAAAAAATGGTCAAAGAGCAGACCGAAGCACCAGGCAAAGTAGTCAATAAAAAGTCATCGGACATCAGCGAGCCGAAAAATCAAGGAAAATTAATATTAGACGCAACCTGTGCGCCAGCCGACATTAAATATCCTAACGACTTAGGAATATTGAATCAAGCCAGGGAACAAACCGAAACAATCATAGATGCTTTGCACACTCAAATTCAGTCCCCCGTAAAAAAAAACCAAGAACTTATCGAAACCTAGCCAGAAAAGAATACTTGACAGTAGCAAAGAAACGAAGGCCATCACAAAAAGAACGAAGAAAAGCGATTAAGAAACAACTTCAATATATTAAAAGAAATTTAGCTCATATCGAGGACATGGGTGAGCTAACGTGGCTGAATAAATATTATTATAAAATGCTATTAGTAGTCACAGAAGTCTACCGTCAACAGTTATGGATGTATGAAAATAAAACACATAGTATTGAGGACAGAATAGTAAGTTTAACACAACCCCACATCCGCCCCATCGTCAGAGGGAAAGCCGGGAAATCCGTTGAGTTTGGGGCAAAGCTGTCAGCCAGTTGTCGTAACGGATACGTGTTTTTAGACCGAATTAGTTGGGATAATTTTAACGAGTCTGTAGACTTAAAGAAACAAGTAGAAGAATTTAAACGGTTCACGGGATTCTATCCTGAATCAATTCATGTAGATCGAATTTATCGAACCAGAGAAAATCGAGCGTGGTGCAAAGAAAGAGGGATTAGAATGAGTGGCCCCCCTCTAGGAAGGCCCCCGACAAATATCAGCAAGTCAACGAAAAAACAGGCTCAGTCAGACGAGAGAATTCGTAACTCAATTGAGGGAAAATTTGGAGAAGCCAAAAGAAGATTCAGCCTCGGTAGAGTGATGGCTAAACTTGGTAATACTTCTGAAACAAGCATCGCAATAACTTTTCTGGTGATGAATCTTTCTGCCCTGCTACGGCAGGCTTTTTGGCTTTTTTTCTGTCTATTTCACAACAAAAA